>CAWISD010000103.1:0-74708 GCA_963838615.1 uncultured Nitrososphaeraceae archaeon | reverse complement strand
CTGGGTATACTGGACGTCTATAACAATGACTTACTTGTGGAAATGATGCGATCTTTAAACCTTTTTCGTCTACTTTCTCTTCTGGAATTTTCCAAACTATCATACCATTTGCTGTGAACCCTGCTTGTCTATGTCTTAATATGGCTGCAAATCTTCTCATTATTCCAATATTTTCGTATTCTTTAATTTTGTTAAAAAGATCTGATGAAGAAATTCTTAAGTTTTCGGCAATCGTTTTGAAAGGTTCCTTTATTATTTCTATATCTTTTTGTAATTGTCTGATGTATTCCTTGTCCATTCCTGATATTTTTTCACTTTTTGTTTCCAAATTTTTAACATCATCATCAGGATTGGGTTTTTCAGGATCGTCATTTACCATATCAAGTTTTACGCCAATTTTATACATTTTTAGGGTTGGGATACTCTATATTTTAAAACTCCATCTAGCGCGGCCATTTTGTCAAGATCCGCTTTCATATCTCCATCGGGTGGAATAGCAAGTGTAAACCATACATTATATTCATGATTTCTTTCGTAATTATGACTCACACCTGGATGTTTATTTATTTCATTAGCAACATTATCTATTTTATTTTTATCTACTGCAAATGCCACCAGTGCACTTTTGTATCCAAGTTTTCTTGTATCAAATATAGCACTTATTTGCCTAATTATTCTAGTATCTTTTAATATTTTTATTCTTTGGATAATTTCATCTTCTGATGCGTTGTATTTTTTCGCTAATTCTAAAAAAGGTCTATCAGCCAATGGGAATGCCCATTGAATATCATTTAATATTTGTTTATCTATATTATCTAATTCATGAATTAGCATAATAATATATTTACAAGCTTTTAATCAATTAATAAAAATGTATCCTTCTCTTTTATTTATAAATGAATTTTCAAAATTTTTATTAGAATTCTAATAAACAAGTTTAAAAGAGGTTATTATTTTAATAGAAATTACAGGGGCTATCGTCTAGCTTGGTAGGATACCATCCACTTCTTTGTGGGTATAAGCCCGGGGCGCTGGCGGTCGAGGGTTCGAGTCCCTCTGGCCCCATAATATATACGAATTGATATACTTCAACAAAATTATATAAATTGAATTTATCATATGAACTATTTTTAACTTGATTTTAGTGGATGGTGTTTTGATATGTTCTCCGAATAATCATACATTACGTATCGATTTATTCGTTTTATAAAAGATATAATACGAATCTTATCCAATACAAAATCAATTAATAAAAAAGGTTGAATGAATAATAAATATTGACCTCGTTTTCTCATCAAACTGATTGCTATTACAATCGACTTGTCTATTTACCAAGTCAATATTTGACTTACAAATTATAATACGAATCTTAAATATTTGAATTTATTAAATAAATTCTACTATAATATCCTTTATCTATTATTTGATAAAATTATACTTATAATTATTATTCTTCAAATTTAAAATATACTTGATGATATATAATCTTCTGATATTGGATGATTTTCTTTAGTTATGAAAGTATTATTTTTTAATATCTTTAACAAATATAAGATTACGATGATATTTTTATACTTAATTTTTAACAAATAAACATACCATATTGCTAGATCCTCTTGATCGTTCTGTAACCTCCCATATAACAAGACAATTTGTAATTGCTGGATGAAAATGTCAGTGTAGCAAATGCAGTAAGTCAAATGCATTCTAAAAAAGTAGAAACAATAATTGTCCAAACAAAAGATGAAAAAGGAATTTGGAGTAGTAACAGATAGTGATATCTTAGATAAGGTTGTAATCAAAGGCATTGATTCAGATGAAATTTTTTTAAAAGATATAATGAGTTATCCAGCTATAACATTATCAGCAAAATCAACTGTTCAAGAAGCTTTAGAAATAATGAGAATAAAAAAAATAAAACGAGTTCTAATAATTAACCAAGAGAATCCTGATGAGATAATAGGCATTGTAACTCAAGCAACATTAGCTAATGCCATAAGAACATCAGTTTTAGAGAGGACATTTCGGCCCTATCAGAGTATTAGTAAGAGAACATTACAAACCCATTGCGGGTAATTTAGGATTCTTGATGCAATTTGCAGGTGTATTAATGATAGCTCCTGCACTAGTTGCAACTTTTTTAGGAGAAAACAAATCTGCAACAGGAATATATTTAGCAGTTGTAGCAACATCAATAACAGGATTTGTATTAAATACATTAGGTGAAAAAAGCCCCCTCAATCTAAAGCAATCATCAATTGTTGTTGTATCTGGTTTTGTATTACTTAGTATTTTTGGAAGTTTGCCATATATGTATGTAAATCCTTTTTGGAAGGGCATTGATATTATAACTCTTTTTGTAAACAGTTTCTTTGAAAGTTCATCTGGATTTACTACAACAGGCATATCAACTATAACACATCCTGAAGATTTGCCTCAAAGTTTTTCATTTTATCGCTCTTATACCTTGTGGGTTGGTGGTTTAAGTTTTGTATATCTTGTAATGTCCCTCTATTATCCAGAAAAGAAACTTGCTGCAATGAGAAATATATTAGGAGCTGGAATACTGAAGTTTAGGCAATTAGTTTCCACGATATCCATCATATTTGTATTTTATGCAATTATTCTAATACTTTTAATATATTTTCTTGGGATTAATAGCAGCATTATAGGAAGCTCTGTTAATACAAACGGTATCAATAACAATGATCAAATAAAAATGATTATTGATTCAGTCTCTATAATTTTTGCAACTCTTACAAGTGGAGGTTTTGTTCCTGTATCTACTTTTCTTACTCTTGAAAACATAGGTCAATTAATGGTGATAATGGCTGGAATGATTATAGCAGCTTTGCCTTTTGCATTTCATTATGGCATTTTTAGTAGAAAGATAAAAGCAAGGGAACTTGCTTCAGAAATAGCCGTCTATATTATTTTTATTAGTTTATCCATTTTATTATTTACATCAATAGAATATCAGTATCTAAATTCAATAATATCAAGCAATAACGAGACATTATCTAAAGATTTGTCACACTCGATAGAAAAAGGGCCTCAACTTATTTGGATTATTTCGGCATTTCATGTTATAAGTGCAGCTACAACTACAGGTTTTCAATTTATTGATTTGTCCAATTTATCAGCTCAAGGCAAAATCGAATTGATCATAATTATGCTTATAGGCGGAACCGCCTTTTCAACAGCAGGTGGAATTAAAATTGCCAGATTAATTCTCATTTTTAAAATATTAAAGAAAAAAAAACCTACAAGTTTAAAGGATATTTTAAGATCCACTTCTACATCTATTTCATCAACACCAAGTCAATTTACAAATATTGATAAAAGTAATAAAGAATACAAAAAAGATAATTATAACATACAAAAAACTAGTAGTTCCGTTAACGATTTTCCTAAATCTTCTTCATCTTCCTCTTTAAATTATTTAAAGCCTCCATCTATTTCAATAACAAATAAACCGTTAAGAGAGGCATTGCTTGTTATTTTTCTATTTGTTTTTGTATCCATTGTCTCTGCATTTGTCATAGGCTTCCTTGCTAATCGGAATTTTATAGATGCATTATTTGAGTCATCTTCTGCTATTTCAAATACTGGTTTATCAGTTGGAATAACTACAATGAATCTTGATAATATATCAAAATCGATATTATCTTTAGAGATGATATTAGGAAGATTTGAAATTATTGCTATTTTATATATTTTTATTGATAGGTTAAGAAGATAGTATATAATTAGCAATATAATTACAAAACTCCATTAGAAATGTTTAACTAGTTCTTTCCTGTCCCAATTAGGATATATATCTTGATATTGTATATCCAATAATTCTTCAATTGGAATTTGGCAATTATCTAAACTAAAAGGTATAATAAAAATTCGGTCTACAGGAATCTCTCTTGCTACATCTATTGCTAGTTTAAATTCTCGTAGAATATTCCTCTTTTTGTAATAGATGTAGATGAAAATAAAGGTAAAAAGAATTGACTATTTTTTATAGCTTTTCTAACTTGTTTTTCCCATTTCAGTCCCGGTAAAATATTTTCTTTATCAATCCATGGATTCAAGTTAGCTTTTTTTAGATCATTGTAAAGTTTATTTGCATAATCATAGTCTTTTTTAGCATAACTAATAAATATCAATCCATCATTGTGTCTAAAAAAATCTTCAATTGTTTTGGTTTTTTGTTTATCTTTTTTCTGTGTTTCAAGTTCAAGTATTCCTTCTTTAGTTATTGAAATTAAATCAAAATTTGTATCAGTAGGCTTAGGTCGAACAACCATAAGAAATCCCTTTGTTTCTAAATAACTAATACAATCAGACGGGTTTTCTGAATTTAAATTTGTTGAATTCTCTATTGCATTTGAATATACTTTGTTATTTGTATTAGCTTTAGATATATTATATAACGCTTCAAGAATTAAAGAAACAATTATCAGGGTTGAATTCAATCACTTTACTAAAGGACCGATATCAAATATATCGATATTGAACCCATTTACCACAAGGAATTTAGTCCCTCTGACCCCATAATTCTATTACTACTTTATTAGGATTCGCAATAAATAAAAGGTGAAAGAAAAATATTGGAATTACAACAAGAGCAACAACAGCCCCCTAAAGAAGAAGAAATGATGGATGCCTATTCTATTTTTATATATGTAATAAGGTTACCATCGACACTTGGTTATTATCTAAGATGTTTAAAAATTTTCTTTAATTACATAAAGTTATTGCCTAAGAAAAATATTGCTGAAAGATGCAATTATTTTGCGGAAAAGGGAAAAGAGAATCCCCAATGGGTATTTAACAATGTTATAAAGTTTTTGCAATTTCCGAAAGAATGTGTTTAACAAGGTGAAATAATCAGTGCCACCATTAAGAATTTTCTCAAAGCAATCAAGTTATTTTATGAAATGAATGGCATTCCAATCGCATCGAAAAAAATAACTCGTGGTTTACCAAAGGTAAGACGTTATGCGGATGACAGGGCCATTTTAACTAATAAAATAAATATTAATAAAAAAACATTTTTAATTTTACTTTTCTAAAACACAATAAAAAATAATATCAATGTTTTAATTATTTAATACTAAAATTTAATTTATTAATCTAAAACTGATAATGATTATTCCAAATAGATAAACCAAAACTCTTATTGATATCTAATATATTATCTGCAACTAAATGCAGAAGAAAGCATTGTTAGATAAACTAGATTTGAAAATCATAAGTTTGCTTTCCAGGGATTGCAGAATTTCTTATAGAAATATGGCTTCAATTGTTAATCTAACACCCAATGCTGCAAAGGCAAGAGTAAGTAAAATGATTTCTAATGGTATAATAAAAAATTTTATAGTGAGTGCAAATCCTGCATTGTTTGGATATGAAATAGAATGTTCAATAACTATTCAAAATATCGGTAGAAAAATTAAAGAAGAGCATATTGTAAGCAAGCTAAATCTTGTGGGAGATGTATTAGTATATGCCAAACAACTTGGAGAATCTTCTATTTATATTCTTGCACTAAAAGACGTAGCAGAAGATAGAATTAGAATAGTGAATGACCTGATAAAGCCTGCAGTTGTAAAGAAAACTATATTTACAAATTACCGTCTTCCTGCTATTAAGATACAGATTTCAGATTTAAAAATTATAAAAAGTCTATTATCAAATCCTAGAATGCAGATTGAAGAAATTGCTAGAGAATCGTCATTATCAACAAGAACTGTAGCAAGATGGTTTGAAAGAGTGAAAAAAAACCACTTTCTAGAATTTTCTACTATACGAGATATGTCTTCGTTGCAGCTGATTGGCTATATTGAATTTGCATTAATAATAGATGTAGATAAGAAATTTCATCAGAACGTTATTGATACAATTTCTTATGAAATGGATGAATATCTATTATTTATTTCAAATATATATCAGGATAGCGTTATCTTCGCAGTATTTTTTTGTGCTAATATTCCTACATTAGATTTGATATTAACAAAATTGCAATCTTACAAAGGGGTTCAAAAAATAGATTTATTCATAACAACTAGATTAGCATTTTATCAAGACTGGTTAAAAAGAGAGATTAATAAAAGATTGAGTCAAATTATTAGATAAAGTCTATGATTACATTGTTAAAATATTAATACAGATTTTGATAATAGAAAAACCAGTATAATATAAATTGATAACCATGGAGTAAAGTGTCTCCTTTATCTCTGATGAATATTCTGATTTATGAAATTTTATTCTTTAAAGACAAATGAAATTAAAAAAGATTAGTTCAAATCTCAAATTGGTCTATTTTGTTATTGTTAGCCTAGGGCTATTTTTACTTATATTACAGATATTTCAAAATAAAATCAAAATAACAGCAGGAAAGAGATTATTATCGAGTTTTAAATATATAAAAGAGATATTTTTTAAGTATCATTATAATATAGTAAACTATATATCTAAAAAGTTTAAAAATTTCTTAAATAGGATATTGTCTATTTTATGTATTGCAAAGTATCATTTCAGACAATCTTTGAAAATTTTGTCAGCTTTATGCAGCTGAGCTTGTGCTAGGACTAAATATAATGTTGTATATGATATATTAAATGACAAAAATCGATACTATGACTAATTTATCTTCCAATCTTAAATACTATTTTATTGCTGCTGCCGTTGCAACTGCTATAGCAGGTATAGTTCATCTTTATATGCCATTAATAGACTCATCCTCAAATGTTTCATAATATACCTAATGTAACATTTTTCTTGGGATCTGGAATTGCTCAGTTATTCTGGGTAATTCCCATGATAAGAAGATGGGGAAAGATTTGGTATTATGTAGGAATTGCAGGAAATATTGCATTTATCCTTTTATATGTAATAACCAGGTTTCCAGGAAATCCTATAAATGGAAGAGGCGGAGACACTGACATTGTAGACCTGACTTGCGAATTTGCACAATTTGCATATATAGCAATAACATCAATAATAATTACAAAAGAGCATAGATCAAAAGCAATAGTCAAAAGAAATATGGAATAAAAGATATCCTGCCCATTTTTTTAACAGAAGAATTTTTCTTTTGGTTCACTGTTTCTTCTCCTTCTTCTTGCCTCTTTTTCTTTTATATGGTATACGGGGAACATAATCTCGTTTGATTATTTCTTATTCTATCGATTTGGAGTTGTATGCTCAATCAAGGCATAGATGCTATTGATGATAATACTTTCTTGTATTATTCTTTGTGAAAGATGATTCAGTAGGTGTATGGTATCTTAGTTTTTGGATATATTTTTTTCAAATCGTATTCTGCTGTATGGTCATTGCTTTTATTTTATAAAACAGTTTAAATTTTCTCCTCCATTTTGTT
Source organism: uncultured Nitrososphaeraceae archaeon (assembly GCA_963838615.1). Classification (GTDB taxonomy): domain Archaea; phylum Thermoproteota; class Nitrososphaeria; order Nitrososphaerales; family Nitrososphaeraceae; genus Nitrosocosmicus. The sequence goes on along the minus strand of CAWISD010000103.1, from coordinate 67,330 downwards.
CCATGCTTTAGAAGAATATTACTTATTTCTGCATGATGGCTTATCCTATTTAGTAGTTTTAGGTTATACATGAGAAAGTCTGCCAGTACACGTAACGACCATCAAGTAGAAAATCCCAAACCATAAGATTTTGGATTTGAAGATGCTATGTCCACTATCTTTTTCTCTATATCATTATCAAACTTGTACTGCTGTTTATGACTTTGCTTTTTTGATATGATACCATCCATTACTTTTTCATTGAATCGATGCTATGTATCCATTTTCTTATGTTTTGGTCATGATGATTTTTGTCATCTTTCTTATTTCTGGGACTGTTAATCCTTCATCTTTGAGTAGAATATCTTGGCTCTATATCCAGATTCTGTATCTTCAAGCATCACAGGTGTGAAAGATTCTTTTCATCCTTCGTAAGCATTCTGATGAGGAATGTGTCCCTCATAATAATAGTTTAGAGTAGCAAGCTATAGGCGTTGTGATAGTACACAAACATAACTATTTTACAAGAAGATGCACTCTACCATGAACATAACTGCTAACAGAGCCGAAATAAATGAGATAAAGACATTACAAAATCAGAAAAACAGTTTTAAATTCTTTAATTAATGATTATCAGATTTTTGGCACTCATGATAATATAATTTCGAATATTTTCTGAAAAGGTAGGCAAGAAAATATCATAGATTCTTCTATCGCTTGAAGAAAGAAGCAATAGCAAAGCTAGGAGAATCAGGAGAATGGCTAGACTATTTTACCAGATTTCATTTTGTAGATATTATAGAAAAGGATTGAAGAAGAATGAGATTGTTCAAAGACAATTATTGAACATTTATGGAAGTAGAAGACGCAGATAAGACAAAAAAAGAAAAACAGATAAATTTCTGATCAATCAACTGGGAAAAACTATATCAGAAAACTCTAAAGTCTTGGCAGAATTTGGTATAGATAACCTATACCTTCTAAAATAAAAAGCATGATATTATCTAACATATATAATAATAATTATGGTGAAAATCTGTCTAATGTTGAAATATATAAAGTTTTGATGAAGAGATTTGGCTCTGTTCACTTAAGGGTTTTATCAGGACATTTTTATCTTATAGTAAGGTAATTTTGTAATTTTTTGAATTTATTCCGGACTAAATCCATCTTAAATTTTACAAAATTATATTATTTTCCTGTAAACTTTTTCTACCAACTATTAAATACTATAAAACTTATTTCTTAAGTGAACAGGGCCAGAGATTTGGTCATTAAGAATTCTGAGGCAAAGCACTAAAAGCGCAACCTTTCCAGTCACCAACGATTTGAAGACTTGTGTGGATATAAAACAAATCTGTTTAAATTAGTTCTTGGTTAACAAGGGTAAGTGGAATTTGTCCATGCGATATCCTCTCTATATTTATTATTATTATTTTTGTTATTGTGTCAATCGCCTCTGTAGTCCATCCGGCAATATGTGGAGTTAGCACAAAATTATCTAAACTTAACAACTTTTCATTAGTATCTGCAGGTTCATCCCAATAAACATCAAATGCAGCTCCTGCTATTTCTTTATTGCTTAAAGCTGAAAACAATGCCTCTTTGTCTACAATATGAGCCCTTGCAACATTTATCAAATATGCTGATGTTTTCATCAATCTTAATTCCTTAGATCCAATCATCCCTTCTGTTTCATTAGTGAGAGGGGTATGAATTGAAATTATGTCGGATTTAGCTAATATCTCTGGAAGTTTATCTGTACCATTTATACTATCCACAAAGTATTTCTTATTACTTCCTTCTGTTTTTGTAAATGGATGCTTTGTTATTGCTTCTACTCTCATACCAAATGCTTTTGCTCTTTTTGCTACTTCTATTCCTGTAACTCCCAAACCAATAATTGCAAGTGTCTTTCCATGTATTTCTATACCTGGATAGACTTGTATCCTTGAAGTTAATATGCTTGAAATATTGCTACCATCCTCATTGATTCCACTTTTAATGTTCTTTGCTAGATATAAAATAAGAAATAGCGCATGTTCTGCCACGGAAATTGCATTGGCCATGGGAACATTTGCAACATAAATTCCTTTCATTGTACAAGCTTTTACATCAATACTATCTACTCCAATACCAGATTGCTGTACAAGTTTTAATTTCGGACAAAAATCTAAAATTGATTTATCTATATTATCAAAACCATTTACAATAATGTTTGCATCAGCAAGTTGGGGTTTTAGTGGTTTTTTATAATCTATAAATTCTATATCAAGACCTATTTTATTCATTTTTTTAGTTAAAAATTCTCTGAATACATTATTTTTTATCAATCCCTTAATTTTCAATAGTAATAATTATTACTTTCTTATATGTTTTTGTTTATCTGTTTCGTTTCAGTAAATTAAGATGCAATAAAAAAATTAGGTATGGTTATTATATTTTTACTGATATATCTCGCTTAATCTTAATCCATTCTTTTATTTTATCTATAAATAGATTAAGGTATTTTTATAAGGTATTTAATATTCTTTATAACATAAATTATTTCTAAGTATATTAAATTAAATAAATAGTGTTATTCTAAACAATCCCTAAACAATATAAAAAATGCTAAATATAATAATTATTTATTGTAATAAAGTATTTGATTTTATTCTATTTTTTACTTTATTGTTCACTATATTGTTAAACTATAATATATTAGCATGTACTAAAACAATGATTTAATCAAAATCGCTCATATCTAAACCTCACTTTTATCAAAAAAGAGAATATTGAGTATAGAATAATATACTTATTCATACATTAACAATTATTAATTTGATATATTCTTTTGACCATTAATTTTGGTTGGAATAACTTTAACAAGTAATTCTCCTTCGATTGCATTTCTTTTTCCATATTCTAAAGATAATTCTTTTCCCATGTACCTTTCTGCAATTTTCGTAGTCCATCTAAGAAGATCCTCGTGGTTGAGAGAATACCTTTGCGATTCCATTGACTATGACAAAAGAAAAAGGTGGTATCTGATCATCTACACATATGCTAATTCTTGAATCGCGAAGTAAGTTTTTTGCTTTTACTGATTTAACGTATGTTGTAAAAGTGATATAGTTATTCTCATCTAATATATACCAAATTGGTGTTATGTGTGATGAACCATCTTTGTTTATTGTACCTAATTTACCTGTAAATGTTCCTTTCATAAGAAATCTATTAATCTCATCTGGATTCATTTTTTCCATTATTTAACCTATTGAAAATCTTTTATATTATATTATTTTTAATTATTTTTTAAATTAAATCGAGTATTAATAATTGTGGATATATTAAAATAATAAATGGAGTTAAATTAACGTATTATTTCAAATTTGGTATATTATACAATAAATATGACCTTCAAATCATAGAAATAAAATCTCTGTTAATAAGATTTTAACAAATTAATTTATAATTGTTTTAAAAGAACTGATAATCTTTTTAAAAAATATTTCCAAATTGGAATTAATAACAATTGAAAATGATAACTTCTAAAGTTAAAAGATCTGAAATAATCTCAAACAAATTATATAACTATTAAAACAACTTGTTTGAACACTTACCATGTAATTTCTATGGATATAAAGATATTATGATTATTGAGATAACATACTTTTTATAATAATTTAATAAACTGTCTATATTGGAAAACAAAATTTCTAAAATTTTAGTAGGTATAGATGGATCAGAATCAGCATTTAATGCGGCAAATTATGCAACTGATATATCTGTAAAATTCAATTCTGAAATAATTCTTTTATCAATTGTTCCTTCCAAAATTCATCATGGTGATTCTTCAGGAGTATTTGGTATGGTTTCACAATCTTATTTTAATGATTATAAAAAAGAGGCAGAAAAATGGTTTAAAGACATTATCAATCATGTAAAAAATGAAGAAACTTTTGATATATGATAAGAAAATAAAAACAGATGTAATAACCACACCATTTTCAATTGCTGCATCAATACTAAATTATGCAGAAGAAAGAGATGTTGATTTGATAATAATTGGTACTAGAGGAAATTCCGGGCTCAAAAAAATGTTACTTGGTAGTGTAGCATCAGATATAGTTACCTATTCATATTGCCCTGTTCTAATAATTAAATGAATTCTTGCATGGTATTAAGAAATATTTAGCACTTTAAAATGAAAAAATGAATAAATCTAAAGAAATATTACATGGATTATAATATATCCTCTATTACAAAACTTTAAATAATCAACTTATTATATTTAACTGTTAATAAACGATACAGGAAATAAAATAGTAATAAATATTACTACATAAGTAAACGATGCTATATCATGTGAGATGATCGTCTTTAAAGAAAGAGCCAAGTATCTAGTTTGCAATCAATACATATGTAAGATGCATGCAGATAAATCCATATCATCAAAGTATGAGTTTCTTCATAAAAAATACATCAAACACAAACAACGAAATACCATCCTATAGTATCTCTAGGATCAATAGATAAAATCACTACTATGCTAATTTAATTTTCTTTCTAATAAACAAAAATATTTAAATTTGTCATAATAATTATAAATTATTGTAATATTTTAAAGGTATTGAAAATATAACAATAAAATTACAAATTAATAATAATGCATAAGTATTAGATTAATTTTAATTATGCTATATTATGCATATGTTTGATACTAGTATAGTAGAACAAATAGAGATGAAAATGATTAGGCCATCTCAGTTTTCTATTAGAGATAAATTTAATGATCATCAGGAAATTGAATCTCTTATTACTAGTATCAAAGAACATGGATTGCTTCAAGCAATATTAATTCGCCCATATCAAAATAGTTTTGAAATAGTCGCTGGGCATCGAAGATTCCATGCATGTAAATCTCTTCGTTGGCGTCATATACCATGTAAAATCAGAGAATTGAGTGATAAACAGGCCTTTGAGATTCAAATTACAGAAAATATTCAAAGAAAGTCCATGAATTCTTTAGAAGAAGCTGAAGCATTTAGAAAATACGTTCAAGATTTAGGCTGGGGTGGTGTTACTGAATTATCTAGGAAGATTGGCAAAAGTGAAGAATATGTTTCACATCGAATTCAACTTTTAAAACTTCCACAAGATATTAAAGAAAAAATAATGTTAAATAAATTAAGTATAAGTCAAGCATTAGAATTAACAAATTTAACACATGAACATATTATTCAGTTTAGCAATCATATTATAGAAAATGAATTAACAATAAGACAAATTAGAGAAGTTAAAACAGTTTTTTCAAAAGAAAAAATCGCTCAAAGTGATATACATTTAATGACATTATTAATTCTAAAAATGCAAAAACATTAAAAATTACAAAAAAAACTTCTCTTGCTTTAAAAATTACACTTGCTAGATTAGATATTCTAATAGAAGAAGTTCAATTAACTTTTGAACCTGAACAAAGTTCTGATATTATTAGTTTTTTAATGGATTTACGACTTAAAATTCATTCATTAATAGATGATACTATAAGATTTAAAAACTTAAAGACATCTAAAACATCTAGATATCTCAAATAATATCGCGATTGATTTAATGATATGGGCAATTAAGATTTAATCTTTCATCATTTTATTATCTTTCGAAAAATGATGGTATCCATTCGCCTAAAAATTTTTTATACTCTTTATCTGTATATGTAAATGCATGTAAAATAGGTTCTTTTGTAGGGGAAAAATCATATACTCCATAAGTTTGAATTATATCTCCAAATAAATTTCTATAAATATCACTTTCTTCATCAGCAATTTCTAATGAAGGAAATATTTGTACAGTAATCCAGTCGTATCCTCCTCTGGTACGACCTGAAAACAATACAAATGGAGCATCCTCTAAATATTTTTTTAAACTCTCTATTCTACTTCTTAAATGTTGTGATGATCTAAAAGTTATTAATACTACTCTTATTATTTTATGCTTAACTTTTTTAATATCGATAGAAATTGTATATCCTGAAATTACTTTTTCATTCTCTAGGGCTTTTATTTTGGAATATATTTCTTCTATACTTAGACTATATCCATAGTCTTTTAAATACTCCTCAATTTCTTGTATGTCTTGTTTTGCATTTTTACTTAGTGCGGAGAGAATTACTTCGTCTATAGTATCTAGCATCGATTTAACAACCTGAAAATAATTATTTCTTTATTTTTGATATAGAATTTTATAAATAAGTATTTCATTTATGCTATAAAATTAAAGCGAGAATATTTTAATAAAAATAGGGTTAATTGATAGATCTTAAACTGCAAATTATATTGTATTAATATAGATATTATATTATTTGAAAAAGAGACAAAACACCAAAATCATCATTTTACAAAAAGTTCTTTTCAATTTAGATTCGCCAAATTTATGCTAGAGTGATTTTGTCTGTGATTCTTTTTTCATCATTTTGTATTAATAAACTAAAATTCTTTACAAATTGTTAAACCATACTTTGACAAAGAACCATACTGTGGGAATCCCTACATTTTCATCAGGAAATCCTGTACTAGATTTTTTCTATATATTGTTCAATGGCATCTCCGAAATACCTTTGTTCAGTTCTCCAGTAACTGGCATTCTAATTCTTGTTGGAGTATTGATTGCTTCTCGGAAAGCTGGTATGATGATGGTATTATCTGGATTGATAGGAGCTGCCGTTGCTATATTATTAGGTGCAAATTATACTAATGTGACTTTTGGTTTATTTGGTTATAATTCTATATTAACTGGAATGGCCTTTTGGTCTGGACCTTTTGTAAAAGTAAATAGAGTAACACTATTTATTTCGATATTTGGAGCTGCCATTACTGCGGTTGCCTGGATGGCATTTGCACATTTTATGGGGGATATCTTTAGTCCGGATCTTCAGGGGGGGAATAGTAAACTCTGTTGCTATTCCTGGATTTACATCATCTTTCATCTTTACAACTTGGGCAATGATGTATGCAAGCAAACGTTATGGTTATGATATATGGCCTGAGCTTCCACAATCATCAAGAGCGGAAACAATTACAGGCAGTGAAAATCCTGTACAAATACCTGTAGAGAACTTTAAATGGACTGCAACAGAATTTATCAAAGCAACTCTAAAGGGTGTATCTCAAGTTACCTTTGTAGAAAATTGGAAAACTGGTCTATTCTGGGTTATAGGATTAACATTGGCTTTTGAACTAGCTCCATTTATAGCTGGTGTTCAAAATAGGCCTTGGTTTACTAATGCATACACTTCACAATGGAATCCATATTCGCCATTATACCTTGCTGGTCTCATGGCCTTTATAGGATCTGCAATAGGTACAGCTTTATCGATATTGATGAAGTTACCAACACAGGAGAGTAGGATCGGCTTGCATGGATTTAACCAAGTACTTGTTATGATCGCATTAACTAGCTTTATACCATTAACTTGGCAATCATTCTTAATGGCTGTGTTTGCCACTGTGGCCTGTTCTGTAGTTGTAATGCCTGCCCTACAGCGTTTCCTTGGAACATGGGGCCTGCCTGCACTTACTGGACCTTTCGTATTTACTGCATGGGTATGGTTAATTGCAATATATGGATTCTCTAATATTCCTGCAGGCATAGGCTGGTCTAGACCGTGAGGATAATTATTATCCATTTTTTTCTCGTATTACATCAATACAAAATCCTATGAATCAATTAATTCATAATATATTAGTTCATTTTTGTATATGATATTTTAATTATTATTATTATTTTATGTTAATATTGAAATTATATTATAATATGTCTGAATTTAAAAAATCTATAAAAAACCTTAAAAATAATACTGAAACCTCTGAAACACAAAAAATTCAATCTTTTTATCACCTGTGTAAAAAGTGCGATATTGAGCCTATTGTATTGAGACTTAGCGGTGATATCAAAAATCGATTCACCCGTACTAGTTATCTTATTACATTTACAACAACAAGGATTATTATTTCAAAAAAGAGTAATTTGCGAAATCTAATAGATATTGGTTATGTTGCAGGACTTGGACCATATTTGTATTATCTTGTATCGGATAAAGTGAAACTTGATGACATAAAATTAAAAGATTCATTTATTCAAAATCTGTTTTTTGATTCAAATTCAACAAATGAATTTTATATCAGAATATAATGATATCAATAAACTTGTATTGTATCATGGAATTGAAACGTTAACAACAAACATGCTTGGTTCTGCAGTAATTGATAATGTTTTAAAAATATTTACTCGTAAAAAAAATTCATATGAATTTATTATTTCTGCTAGGAAAAATGGTGATTATGAAAAGATATTTTATTGGTTAAAAATGTCTTTACCTATTACAGTAGAAAAAGAATGAATTAACATAATATATTTAGTCGATGTCTACTAAATAATATAATAAATTTATTATAATGTGATTTATATAAATTATTATTTTGAATTTTAAAATAATTCAATTCTGTTTTTAAATTTAATTAAAATGATGTTAGTCCCAAGAGAGATTGAAAAAATGATGATATGGACTGCAGCACAAATTGCAGAGGGGAGAAAACAACGAGGAGTAAAATTAAATTATCCTGAATCAATAGCCTATATATCTAATTTTGTAGTTGAAGGAGCACGCGAAGGAAAAACAGTCGCTGAATTGATGTGGTCTGCAAGAAGTATTTTGACAAAAGCAGATGTAATGGAAGGAGTATCCGAAATGATTCATACAGTTCAAGTAGAAGTTACATTTCCAGATGGAACAAAACTTGTAACAGTTCACGATCCAGTTCAGTAGGTTATGTAAAATGATTAAAATAATTATTAATAAATCAAATTTGAAGGGAGGCTGTATTATTACACAATGATACCTGGAGAATATATTTTATCTAAAGGCGATGTTTTATGTAACGACAACAGAAAAACAATAAAGATTACTGTAAAAAATACTGGTGATAGACCCTGTCAAATCGGTTCACATACACATTTTTTTGAGATCAATAAAGCTCTTGATTTTCCCCGGGAAGAGGCATTTGGTTTTAGGCTGAATATTCCAGCTGGGACCTCTGTACGATTTGAACCTGGTGATACTAAAGAAGTAGAATTGTGTGAATTAGGAGGTTCTCGTGTTTGTTATGGATTTAATGGCTTAACTATGGGTAGCATGAAATCTACACATATAAAAAAATCTGCATTTGAAAAAGCAAAATTTGCTGGATTTAAAGGAATGAGCAATTAGTAGGTAATGGAAAATGGTATTAAAATTAACAAAAAAACAATATTCTGATTTATATGGTGCGACTACTGGTGATAAAATTCGTTTAGCCGATACTGATATTTTTATTGAAATCGAAAAGGATCTGTTAAATCATGGTGATGAATGCGTTTTTGGAGGTGGTAAAACTTTAAGAGATGGATTAGCTCAAACTTCTGGAGTTACTAATGCAAATGGTGCTTTAGACTTTGTTATAACAAATGCTGTTGTGCTTGATCCGGTTATTGGTATAGTGAAAGGTGATATAGGAATAAAAGATGGAAAAATTGCTGGAATAGGAAAAGCTGGCAATCCTTTAGTAATGGATGATGTAGATAGAAACTTGATTGTTTCTGCTTGTACTGAAGCTACTGCAGGTGAACATACAATATGTACACCAGGCCACTTTGATACTCATATTCACATGATATCTCCTCAACAGTATATCGATGGAATAAGCAATGGTATCTGTAATATGATAGGTGGTGGTACTGGTCCTGCTGATGGAACTAATGCTACAACGTGCACGCCAGGCACTTTTAACATTAGCAGAATGCTAGAAGCTGTAGAAGATATTCCCGTTAACTGGGGATTCCTAGGAAAAGGTAACGATTCTCATCCTTCATTAGCTACTCAACTAGAACAAATTGAAGCAGGAGCATGTGGACTTAAAGATCATGAAGACTGGGGTACCACTGCTACTGTTTTGGATGCATCATTACGTGCTGCTGATTTAACTGATACTCAGGTTGCAATACACACAGATTCTATAAATGAATGTGGTTATCTTGAAGATACAATAAATGCAATAGATGGCAGAGCTGTACATAGTTATCATACAGAAGGAGCTGGAGGTGGTCATGCACCTGATATTATTGCTATAGCTTCCGAACAAAATGTATTGCCATCATCAACTAATCCGACTAGGCCATTCACAATCAATACACTTGATGAACATTTGGATATGTTGATGTTTTGTCATCACTTAAATCCAGCTGTTGCTGAAGATGTGGCTTTTGCCGATTCTAGAATTCGTGCTGAAACAATTGCTGCTGAAGATGTATTCCATGATGAAGGAATTTTGAGTATGTACTCTTCTGATAGTCAAGCTATGGGTAGAATCGGCGAAGTTGTAATTCGTGCATGGCAAACTGCTGATAAAATGAAAAAAATGAAAGGAAAATTAAAAGAAGAAACGGGAGATAATGATAATTTAAGGGCTAAAAGATATATTGCAAAAACCACTATTAATCCTGCAATTACTCATGGCATATCTGAATATCTTGGCTCACTTGAAGTAGGAAAATATGCCGATATAGTTATGTATAATACTGCCTTCTTTGGTGCAAAACCAAAAATGGTTTTTAAAGGTGGCTTTATTTCATGGTCTATAATGGGTGATCCAAATGCGTCTCTTCCTACACCAGAGCCCGTTTATTACAGGCCAATGTTTGGTGCAATGGGTCGTGCAGTCAAAAAAACTTCATTTACATTTATGTCCAAAAAGTCTATAGAATTAGGAGTTCCACAAAAATTAGGACTGGAAAAAACTACATTAGCTGTTAAAAATTGTAGAAATATTGGTAAGAAAGATATGATGTGGAATGATAAAACACCTGAAATCACCGTTGACCCTGAAACATATGAAGTAAAAGTAGATGGAAAAATTGCAACAATTGATCCAGCAAAGGAATTAAGCCTTGCACAAAGATATTTTATGGGATAGCTTATCCTATACTAATTAAAATAGGCAAAAACATTATCCATATTTTTTATTCTGATATATTTATCTTTTAGGACTTTTGTTTTACCTTATGTCCTCACCTCAAAATTATGGAGTTTGGAAACCAATTGCAGAAAATGTTGAATTTAATGCACTAGAGTCAAATTCTAATGCAGTAATGGCAGTAGCTGATACAGTAAGAACCACCCTTGGACCAAAAGGATTGGACAAACTTTTAATTGACCAATCTATGAATAGACATGTTTCTAATGATGGTGTAACAATTCTTTTATCACTGAGGGCAATTCATCCGGTTGCAAAAATGATAGTAGAAATTGCTGAGAGGCAGGAACAAAAAGTAGGAGATGGCACTACTACTGCAGTTATTTTAGCTGCTGAAATGATTAAAGAAGGAAAAAGGTTAATTCGTGAGTTAGCTGTTCATCCTACAAAAGTTGTTGAAGGTATAGAAAGTGGAGTGAGATATTCTTGTGATTTGTTAAAAAAAAGTGCAAAAAAAATCAATTTAGACGATATAGAACTGGATCAAATCGTAAAAACTAGTTTGTCCTCAAAATTAGATGGAAGTGTATTACATAAAATGGTTGTTTCTGCTTTAAGATATGCGGGTAAGGATGCGATTTACGGTGATAAATATGACTTTGATAAATCCATAAAAGCAATTAGACGGGTTGATGTTGATGATAAAATTGTTAATGGAGTTGTTTTGGAGAGAAGACGACTGGATCCAGAATTACCTGTTCAAGTAAATAACGCAAAAATTTTAATATTAAGATTAGATTTAAAACCTGTAAAAGAATCTTGGATAAAAGAAAATAGTAAATATCAAGATATTCTTACAATGGAGAATGATCGATTAGAAAAGTCAAAAAAAATCGTTGATGCAATCCTTGAAACTGGGGCAAATACTCTTTTTATTGCATCACCTGAAGTAGATCAAATAATTGAAGATCTATTAGTATCAAAAGGCATTTTTGCAGTTCATATTTCAAACGAAGAAATAGATTATTTGTCTAGATATACTGGAGCTAAAACCGTAAGAACTTTGGCTGATTTAAAAAATAAAGATATCCTTGGCACTTCTGAAAAAATATATGAAGATGAAGACATTGGAATAATTTATTTAGAAAATGGTTTAGGAAAAAAAATTATTACTATTCTAATTTCTGGTTCTACTAAAGAAACATCCTTAGAACGATGGAGATCAACGATTGATGGCATAAATGCTGCAGAAGCTGCATTAAACTATGGGGTAGTTGCAGGTGGTGGTGCAGCAGAATTACATATTATTGAAAAAATTAAGCAACTTAAACTTAAAGGACTGGAACAGGTTGGTCTTGAAGTTGTTACATCTGCACTGGAAAGTATTATGCGACAGATATTAACAAATGCTGGATATAATGGACTTGAAAAAGTGATGAATGCCAAAGCTTCTCCTGAGGGTTATGGAGTTGATATTGATACTGGAGAGATTGTTGATATGATCGCAAAAGGTGTTTTAGATCCTGTTTTGGTAAAAACAATGGCTTTACAAGCCTCTGGCGAAATGGCAAAATCCGTTTTAAGAATAGATAAAAATCTTGCAGCTGACGATCTTCAACCACAAGCAGTTGCTGATTCTAGAAGGTAATTGCAATGAAAATTCGTCATTGTGTTGAAAAAGCTAATGTTGAAAATTCTTTGCTGATTATCGATCCACTAAAAATAAGACATGCGATTGTAAAATCTGGAAAAATATCGTCATTGTCAGGCTTAATAGATCCAAAATCCCACCTTAATTTGGATTATCCTCTTCATTTGGTTAAAAATTGTATAATATCTGAAAAATTTGAATTAGGTTCCACAATTGAAATATCAAATGGTGGTTTTATATTTGCTAAAATTCATCCTAATAGTTACCAACATTATGGTAAATATGATTATACTCAAAATTTACAAATCATGATTGAATCTGTAAAAAAATTAAGAAATATGAATGTAAATACTACTAATATCGATGAACATCAAATTAAATCTTCGTCTACATGTGCTCCAGATAAAGTAAATAATACCAACCAAAATTGATTAATGAAATTGTTTTTATTGCTAATATGAAACTATGTGATATCTTATGTTAACAGTTACGACTATTTTAGGAAATATAAAAAAAGACCCACTTTTAAATCAAAAATATAAAGAATCGATTCAAAAAAATCTTGTTGAAACTGTAATAATTCAAAGATCAGAGTCAGAAAAAGTCAGGATGAGAAAAATTTCAGACAAAGGCACTGATATAGGATTTATTCTACCTTCTAGATCTCGACTTAAAGACCAAGATGTAGTATTTTTAGATGATACTAAAATGATATTAGTAAAATTGTCTCCTGAACTTGTAGCAGTATTGAGTCTTAAGAATCATTCTTTTTATGAACAGGGTGGACAAAATTACTTTGATTTGATAAACGTTGCAATAAAAATTGGTCATACTATTGGTAATTTACATAGGCCATTAAAATTAGAAGAAAATAAAATCATTTTTCCAATTCAAACTATGGATGAAATAGATCTTTTTAAAAGACTTTTATCCAATTTAAAGGAATGTTTTATTATAACTTCTGATAAAGTAATCTTTGAACCTGATCAAGGATTTGATGTGCACGAGCATTAAAATGGATAATACTTCTATATCTATTGACGATATTAGTTTTTTACAACTATCCGATTCTTTTTTTCCTACTGGATTATATACCACTTCTAATGGTTTAGAGCTATTATTTTACAGTAAAAATAAAAAATTAACATATGCTGATATTTTTGATTTTATAACAGCATATGTATCGCAACAAATAGGACCAACTGATTGCTCTATCATTGGTAATGTATACAATTGTATTCAAAAAAATGATTATTCAAAACTGTTAGAATTAGATAGTATGTATTATTATATGCGATTGATCGAAGAAACTAGATCTGCTTCAACAAGATCCGGAATTCAACTATTAAGGTGTATTTCTTCATTTATTAACGATAATGAATTTGTAAACTTTTATTTAAAAAATATTAAAGATGGATGTGCAAAAGGTGTCTATCCTGTGTCCTTTGCATTATCTTGCAATGCTATGAATATAAAAAAAGAGAGATCTGGTTTAATGTTGATGTATGGTTTTACTATTAGTATAGTTGGAGCAGCATTACGTTTAGGTATTCTTCAACATTATGATGGGCAGCGAATTATTCATGAGATAAAACCTATAATTTTATCAAACGTAATAAAGAATATTAATAGATCTTCTTCTAATATGTGGCAATTTATTCCACAATTAGATATAATTCAAATCCATCATGAACAGATGGATTCCAAAATGTTTATTACATAATTTTTATCTTATTTTCTGTGTCACTTTCACGAATCCCTCGCATTGGAATAGGTGGGCCTGTTGGATCTGGAAAAACAATGTTAATCGAACAAATTGTTCCTATTTTAAAGAATGAAGGGTATAATGTTGGCATCATATCTAATGATGTTGTATCAAAAGAAGATGCTGAAAGAATGCGAAAAAACCTTGCTACTGAAAAAGGATTGATGCCTGAAGATCTAGTTATTGGTATCGCTACAGGGGGATGTCCTCATACTGCTGTGAGAGAGGACCCGTCAATTAATATATCAATTGTAGAAGAAATGGAGATCAAACATCCAAATCTTGATTTAATAATTATTGAAAGTGGTGGCGATAATATAACAACTACCTTTAGCCCTGCACTAGCTGATTATTTTATTTATATAATAGATGTTTCTAGTGGAGATAAATATCCAAGAAAACGTGGACTTGGAATAGAAACATGTGATCTATTGGTAATTAATAAAATTGATATTGCTTCCTATATAGGTGCTGACCTTAGTATTATGGAAAGAGATGCAAAGCTTATACGACGTGATAAACCTTTTGTTTTTGTTAATAGTAAGACGGGTCAAGGTATCAAAGAGGCAACAAATTATATTATTAGAGATTTATTGTTTAATGCACTCTCCAAAATCTAAAATAAATATTTGATATTATAGCGGTAATTTTAATGAGTATTTATGATCTTTCTTTTTGTACGCCAAAAGATATTCCAGATGAAATTTTAGAATATGATGAACAATTGGAACAACTGTCTGTTGGAGCATCTGGTAAACTTGGTATTTTACAACTAAGTTTAGAAAAGGATAAGTTTAATAATAAAACATCCATAAAAAATCAGTTTTATAGAGTTCCTTTATGTATTAAGCGTGCCCTATATCTTGAAGAAACCTGCCCTGAAATGGCATATATTTACATTATTTCACCATCTGGAGGAATATTGCAAGGAGATAGGTATAGAACCGATATTGCGCTTAAAAACTGCGCCAAATCTCATATAACTACCCAAAGTGCAACAAGAATTTATAAAATGAATAAAAACTTTGGAACTCAAATAATAAATTTAGATGTAGATGATAATTGTTATCTGGAATATATTCCCGATCAAATAATACCATTTAAAAATTCTAAATACTATCAGGTTTCTAATATAAAAGTTCATGACAGTGCTACATGTATATATTCTGAAATATTAACACCAGGAAGAGTTGCTAGTAACGAATCTTTTGAATATGATATTTGTTATATGAAAGTAAAAGCTGTAAATCAATTAAATAAAATACGTTTTATTGATATCGCAAAACTTGAACCTAAAAAAGAGAACATTAAATCTTTTGGTATTATGAATAATTACGATATATTAGGAAATATTTATATTTTATCACCCAAAGATCAACTAACTGAATATTAAGAATGAAATAAATATCCTTTTAAATAATTTAAATGGCGTTATAGGAGGATGTACAAGATTGCCAGATGACGGTGGTTTACTGGTTCGATTGCTTGGTCCATTTGTTTTTAATATTAGAAATATAATATATTCAATCATTGAAATAATTAGAAAAAAAATTCTAAATGTTTCATTTAGTGGAATAAGAAAAAATTAAAATCTATCTATTATAATTCAAATTATGGTTAAGTGAATTTATTTACTGCATATACAATGACATATTTTTTATGGCTCTGTTTATCCAATGGTTTTTTTAATAAATTATTTTTACAAATCTTAAATATATTAATTTTATTAATTAAACCTGATTTAATATATTTAATATACCGAGAATTTTCTCAAATAATATTATTATTTAAAACTGTATCATAAAAACAAAAAGTTAAAGATATTGAGGAGAGTCATTTTATATTATTTTCATTTATTTATTTTGATAATTTCTCCAAGCTTTTAAAAAATGTGAATCCTGCAAAAGTCATTCCAGCCAAGACCTGTGAAAAGAAATCATTTTCATATAAATTAACTGATATGTTTTTTCCTCCTGTTTTTAATGATTTTATATATGTATTTTTTGTAAATTCATCAATCATTTTTGCTATATCTCCGCTTACTACATAGTTGTTTAATAAACCCACATATTCATTATTTCCTACGGATAAAATCTGAGCCTTTATTTCATAATCAAATTTTTCTTTTGGTACAATTTTGTTAATATAGTATTCAGAAATATAATCTGCTAAATACCGTGCCTGTCTTACTGCAATCTGTGCTAAAGGTGGATATAATACTCCTTTTGAATTTTTCATTGCTGCTATATCTCCTATAGAATAGATATTTTCATATTGAATGGTCTTACAGTATTCATCAACTATTATTCTTCCATCATTTGTTTTTTCAATCGCGGGCTCAATGTCTATATTAAATCCCCTTACTCCTGCTGTCCAAATTATTAATGATGACTTAATTTCTAAACCATCTTTTAGAAATAGTGTATTTTCGTCCACTCTTTCGACAAGTGAATTATGAAAAATTCTTATACCTTTTTTCTTTAAAATGTCTTCGACCTTATTTTTAACTTTGAGATCCCATCCATAAAGTATTGTTGAAGTAGCTTCAATAATATTTACTTTAATATTGTCTTTATTTTTTGATAAATTTATCATTTCTGCCAAAGCACTTCCGAGGCTTATTCCTGTAGCACCTGCTCCTACAATTACAATATTGTTTTTTTTCTCTTCTTTAATTATTTCTGAAATATGATCATAAATAATTGAAGCATCGTATATAGATCTGAGAGGCAGAGTGTATTTGTCTGCTCCTGGAATATTGAAATATTTTGTAGAAGATCCTAAACAAATTATTAATTCGTCATACTCTATTTCTTCTGAATCTAGTATTATTGTCTTCTTATTTGGTAATATTTTTTTTACATTTGATTGAATAAATTTTATTTTTTTTCCATAAATTAATGATGATATTGGAATTTTTAATTGCTCGGCTGTCCTAAAACCTGAAGCAACCAGATGAATCTCTTGCATTAATTGATGATAATCATTTCTGTCTATCAGTATTATTTCAGCTATATCTTTTAATTTAGAAGAAAGATTTGTACAAAGAAAGATTCCTGCATAACCTGCACCAACAACCACAATTTTACTTCACCATTTTAAATCATCTTTTCCCACAATTTTTTATTTCTATCCTTTGTTGCTAATTTTTTTTAATTTAACTTTTTTTATTATGTATTCTATAGATAAAAATGATATTATTGAAACAGTCATGCTTGGTATTGTAGAACCTATATTCAAACTTTGAATGTGAATTGGTGAAATTGGTGAAATAATAAAATAGGTTAAACTTCCTATAAAAAAAGAAGAAAAGGCAGAAATTTTAAACTTGACACATTTATCATAAAATACATCAATAGATACTTTCCCTCTTTTTATTATATAATAATCGATTAATACTATGGCAAATATGGGGGTAAACAATGCTCCTATTATAAGTAGGAACGATTCATATTGATTTATGGGTATTACATTTGATAGTATACAACTTAATGCTGTAAATATTATTACAAGATATTTATAATTAATTTTATTAAAAATGTTTTTAAAAGACATTGCAGATGAAAATATATCTGCAAAAACGTTGTCTATTTCATCAACAATTAATATCAAGAGAATAAATCCATAAAAGAAAGTTTGAATAGCAAATAATATTTTAAAAACATCATTTATTCCTAACAATACCCCAATTAAATAAAAAAGAGTGTTGGTTATTGAAAATCCAATAAATGTTCCTAGAAAAGCATTTTTACTATTTTGGGAAAACCTATTATAATCTGCCACAAGAGGCAGCCATGATAATGGCATAACAATGACCAAATCTAAAGAGTTAAAAAAATCAAAGTTATTGTTATTGGTAGCTATTAAATTAGTGTTGTGATGGCCACTAAAAAATATTAAATTTATTAGCATTATTATTGTTGAACCGTATACAATCCAAATAGCAAATTTGTTGAGCCATTGTTTTATAATACCCAGTGGACCTGAAACACCAAAAATAATGGTGATTATTCCAAAGATAATTGACCACATATAAAAGCCAATATATCCCTGAGTAAAAATGCTGGCAGCCTTTGATAATATTGTTATTTCAAATGTTGCCCAGCCTATTAATTGTAATATATTGAGAATAGTAAGTAGATATGACCCATAGATTCCAAAGGATGGCCTCATACTTACTATGGATGGGATTGAATGATCGCTGCCGATTTTTCCTGCCAAACCTAATAGAATAGAGCCTACAACAGACCCTAGTATTATTACAAATAGCGCACCTAAAATATTTGAAGTATAAATGAAAGATCCTGCAGATATGACTAATAATCCTACTCCTAAACTGGACCAAATAACAAAAAAATCTTTTCCAGTTAGAGTTTTATTTTTTTCATTTATAGGGTCTATTCCTATATCTGAATCATGTTTTGGAAATTCCATTACTATCTTTCATTCTGTTTTTACTTTTAGATAGAATAAATTTTTTTTTAAATTTGAATATTATTTGCCATTTACAAGGCATTGTAAATTCCATAAATTTAAATTTGTTTTTATATAGGATTTTATATATAATGTCCTTTGGAGTAGATACACTTGGCGGTCTAATAGAGAAACTAAAGCAATTGGTTAATGAGACTCAAGATCAATATGAATCTTTTTTTGATAATACTCAGTTATTTAAACAAGGTAAGATGGATAACAAAGAATATTTTACAAAGATGGGTGAATATCTTGTATCATCTTCAGCGTTAAATTTTCTTACAAGTCGTATTATTCTTGAGATAAAAACTGTTCTTGATAAAGGTACATCAAGAAAAAGTTCTATTGGTGATTCTTCTTCAATTTCCACATCGCCTCCTGGAATTAGTAGTGGTGCTGGTGCTGGTGGTACCGGTGGTGGTTTTGGAATTGATAGTTTTGTTAATTCTGGAGGTCCTGCTAGTTCCATAAATAAAGACTATGATTTACCTAAACCACAGGAAGCTCCATCTTTTAAACCTGTTGATATTTTGATTCCAAAACCGGATTCCAATACAAATAAAGAGCGAAAAAATTGTATTGTTTGTGCTGCATCAATTCCAAAACAGGCAAAATTTTGTAATAAATGTGGTAATTCCCAATAATTAATATACGCTTTTTCTTATTTTAAAATTATGAAGATCTTTAACGGGCGCTTAGCCACGGAAGATTATATGTCAAGTCATTCTCTAACTTTTTCTACACCTGAAATGACTCTAAAAAAATTTGCATTATGGTTAGGCGAGCAAGCAAACGATCCTAAAACAAATGTTACCGTCCCTCGTCTAATTTTATATATAGAAGATAGAATTGAAACTCGTCAATCCTCTCAGAGCGCTAGTGGCAAATCTGATTTTCTTCCCGATGTAGACGAAACCTTTAAACCTAGTGGAGCTATATCAACTCTATTTGGAGAAAATGCTCCTGATAGACCTTTCTTCCAACTCTATCATGGAAAAAAAATATTGTATCAATTGTGGCACCCTTATTAAACCATCTTCTAAATTTTGTAATAAATGTGGATCTACACAAGAATAAAGTTAAATATTTATAAAATATTGTTGGTCCATCCTTTTAGGATCTTTTTTTATTTTGTGACCGATTTATAAGCCAAATTATATAATAAATGATCAAAGAATAAAGTTTTACTTTATAATTTCTATTAAACATTTTTTATTTCTTTTATTGATATATATTTTGTAAAATTCAATTGTTTATCTTGAGCGTTAGGTTATGTGGCTCTTTTCGCATAATACTTTGAAATTCTTTATATAAAATTCTACAAAAAGATTTAATCAATTATCTACATGCTTTAATTTTCATTTGTTCTTTCTTCTGCTTTGTTACATAACTATGAAAATCGTCATCTGATAATTAAATTCTTAAGTATAAAACGAATTTTAAATAACAAGAACGAAATTTTAAATTACAGCATAATTAGTTTTATCTTTTAAACCGGATTTGGTTATTGCTTTTTTCCGATTTATACAAGACTCGCATTTGCCACAATGAAGTTTAACTTTGCTTTTTTTGTTGATATTATTTCCAAGATAACAACTCCAAGATTGAAAAAGTTTGTCGCCTAAAGCGTCATATCCAATTAAGAGTAATTTAGTTTTATCCAGATTATCCATGGCAGGAGACCAAATATTTAATTTTTTTCGTAATCCCAATTTTATTCCATCTATCTCAGAGAGGGTCAATGTATTTTCCAAAGATTTAACAAAAGAAGGGCGGCAATCAGGATATTTTTTATCTCCAGCATGAGCACCATATACTAGTAGTGGGACCTTTAATGATATTGCCCATACTGAAGCAAGAGTAATAAAAATAGTATTGCGTAATGGAACTACAATACTATAATCAAAAGTATCAGGTATTTTAGATTTAGAATTGGTTAAAACATTAGTATTACCATATAATGTTTTTAAAAAAGATATATCAATTATTTTATGCTCTTTACTTTTTAATAATGCAGAAAATTTTTTTGCAACATTTAACTCTATAGAAGCCTTTTGACCATAATTAAAAGAAATTAAATATAGATCTAGTCCTAATTTTTTTAGATATGAAGCAGTGCTAACGGAATCTATACCGCCACTAAAAATACAAACAGCTTCTGCATAATCATTTAATGGACTAGGTTTATTTTTCAAATATAATAAATAGAAAAAATTCAACTATGTAAATGTGACTATATAATTATTGCTATATTAATTAGCGCGGGTTTCCTAAAATACTGTCTCTTAATAGATAGTTTTCAGTATCAAATTTGAATCTTTTTGCCCGAGAAATATTTTGATAACATTATCCATTAAATCTGCAAATTATGGATAGTATTTCAGGACAAGTTGATCTCGTTTGGCTATATTCCATACCCCTTCAATACTATAAACTCTGGTGATGCGATTTGAACGCATACAGGTTTAGTATACTTGTTTTCTTTCAAAATACACTTTAACCTTCTTTGATTTGTAGTTTGGTAGTATGTGTGATGGTTATGTCTTGTCCATGAAAATATAGCATTTTGCATATTTGTCATGTATTTTCTTCAAGGATGGCAGAAATGTATCGCTATGGAAATTGTACTTTTTACCTTGCTTATTTTCATTTATATTTTCTATATCATTATTCCAGATGTGAAGAAAATCACATGAAAAGAGCGTCTCACCACGCCCTACTGAAGATTGTTATGAGAAGGTCAGTTAGTCACAAATAATTTATTGGTTTGATTTAGATAAAAAAATGTGTTATACAACAAAGCATGTATTACTAATTTCTCATGTATCCAACAATTCCACCCGCACCGTAAGATAAAGAAATAAAAATTCGGGAAGTAAATAATAGTGCCTCGTAATTTAATGAATAACCATAATATAAAATTAATATACAAATTAATGAAGACAGCAATATAGAGCCAGTGACTATCTGCTCGATATTAGTAATTTGAGAATATCGCCTGAGAAAAATAAATGTAGAGATATTACCTGCTGATATGCCAGTTAGCAATAAAAACGGATAATCTTTATGAAAAAAAGGGATAAAGACAAAAGGTAATGCCCATGTAAGACCATTTATTAATTTAACAAAATGAGGCCAAGCTACACTCTTGGAAAATCTTTCTTTGAGTGATTTTCGTGTGGATAAAATAGGTCTTAAAAAAATCAATAAAGAAAAGAAAAAAGTAGATATCCAAATAATATAATAAAATGAATAATTAAAACCATATATTAAAACTAAATGAGATAAAATAGTAGCTAAGCCTATCCACAATGATATAAAGAAAAATAAATATGAAAAAACCCGTGTCATTATTAAATTTGATATATTCTCATAATATAATATAATCGACTTTGTTCACTGAAGTAAAATCTATAGCTTGAAGGTATCGTATCTCTTTTGTGAATATAAGAAATAGAAACCATTTCAGAATATATATGTCCACCATTGTTTGTATTTTTATTTTTCAAGACCATATTTTAAGAAAAACGAGATACAAAAGTGCAAGCCCAAGAGGACTTTCTAAAAAAGAAAAAGAAGTATAGAATTTTTACATATTTAAAAAGATGAATCTCAAATCAAAGTTGGCTCTGAATTAGTTTGGTTATTGGTCATTATTGAACTTGAAAGTAAAGAAATCTTGGAATGAGTTTATCAAGAGAATTAAATATGTTTATGGCTGAAAACTTGCTATCTAAAGTTGAGGAAGAATACAGTTCATATCCTGTTTCAACAGAGATATGGTGATACCGAGTATCACAAGATAAGTCCTGGAAACTAGTATATCACATGCATTCTTTGTATACCAGAATGAAAAAAGCATCATTGAAAGGATAATGCAATACCATATATTAATAAAAGAACAATGAATGTTTTTGATGACTACTTTCCATGCAGAAAAAGATAGGTGGGCAAAAGCATGTAGAAAATTGATTTTATCTTTTTGTAGAATTTTATAATAAAGAATTTCAAATTATTAGTGATCATCCATGAAAATCTTTGACCAAAGGCTATCCTATTGTTTCACTTAAACCTAATTTTATATACCAAATCATTATATTAAATGTTATCTTTTATAGTATATACTATCTTTATACAAATTCCATTTTTATTTTGGGCTTGAAGCGGCAAGCATCCATCCAAACTCTATGGGGTGCTTGTCCAGCCGCTTTAGGATGTTGGTTCGGTCAGAGCCTCACTCTCATACGGAGTATGTTCACTTTGAACCTGGCCCAATTATGGTTCTCCCTCGTAGAAATAAAGATTTTCATGTAATCAAAGCCCGTTTTACCAATCATGCTAGTATAAATGAAATATAGGATTTGTTTTTAGGATTTTATTGACCCAATATTAAAACTCGAAATGTTTATTTTCAAATATTTATTCATACGATTTTCAATACTTTAAAATATAAATATGCAATCTTTTACTTTTTATAGATTTTAACCATTTTTTGAAATACGTGAACTAATTGGTATGATCAAATTAAATACAATAAATTGCTTGTTTATATTTTCTTATTAAATTAGAAAAGATAAGGCTTATAATAAAGACCAATTCCTATAGGTAAAATAAGTATGGCTAATACGATGTTTCGGGTACAGTCGCATAAATTCAGCCAAGAAAATATCCAAACTACTTTGGTATGTTCAAATTGTGATGAAGTTTTCACCAAAGAGTTTTTACTAGATCTTGAAGGTCAAACAATCGAATTTAAATGTCCTGTATGTGGAAATTTGGGCGAAGCTGATATTCCATATAAAACTGCTGAAGAACGTGAAGAATTTGAAGAAGATTTTGATGAGGTAACCGAAGAAGAAAGTGGCGACGAATTTGAAGAAGATTTTTAGCGAGATTTATTATTTTTTATACCTAATTTTCCCAATTGTGCTAAGAATGCAGCCAATTGAATTTCTGAATGTGCACCATTTGATAACCTATAGTCATATTCTGCTATTATCGAAGAAATTTCAGACGGATCTTTAATATCTAGATTATAAATTTCTTCATTGGCATATTTTAAAAAGTCCGTTTCTGATACCCCATAAACATACAATAATTCCAGTAACTTTATTCTTGATTCATTAAACTTTGAATCAAGAGCCAATTTTATTATATCTGCTATTTTGCTTTTTCCTGAAATCCCTATTGCATTTTGAACTTGTAATGTATTTATAATACCACCTGTTGATGCTGCTTGTAAAATATTTATCGAATTTCTTAGATCCCCGTTTGTATGTTCATATATTTTATAAAGTGCTTTTTCATCAAATTTTATTTCTTCATTTTTGCAAATAAACATTAAATATTTCACCACTTCCTCAGAAGGTACCTTTGAAAAGCGAAAAACAACACATCTGCTTTGAATGGGCTCTATAATGTGGGAAAGATAGTTACAAATAAAAATAAATCTTGTAGTTTTTGAGCTATCTTCTATAATTCTCCTTAAAGCTGTTTGTGCCTCTGAAGTCATTTCATCAGCCTCATCTAGAATAATGATTTTAAATGGTCTTTCATTTTCCTTTTGATTTATTGAGATCTTCATAATAGATGCAAATTCCTTTACTCTCTCACGTACCATTTTGATTCCTCTTTCATCAGACGCATTAAGTTCAAGTGTATCTCTCTTCCAATTGTCTCCTAGTATTTCCCTTGCAAGGCATAATGCAGTGGTAGTTTTTCCTATCCCTGCTGCACCTGTAAATAAAAGATGTGGTAATTCATTTGGTTTATTCAACAAGTTTTTTAAACCCCTGATAATTTCTTTTTGATTGATTATCTGATCCAAATTTTTAGGTCTATATTTTTCTACCCACATAATGTCTGAAATATTATTCTCCTTCTGTTGTTTCTTCTGCATTGTTAAGAAATTGTTTTTTTTCCAATTTAAAATTATTTAATTCTGAGTAAAAAATTTTGTTATATTTAATAATTTTATTAACCAATTATACTAATTAAATAATGAATTCGTTGTTGAATCCTAATACAAATAAATTATTTCAAGATCTAGATGATATTTCAATTCTTTATACCTTTTCCAATTTGGATTATTTGCTTAAAGATGTAAGGATAATTTACTTAAAGGATGTAGAAATTCAAATACATCCTTTTGTATTTATAAGTGCAAAAGAGGGTGATATGACCTCCGTTCCAAGATGGATTTCTATAATTTTAAACAAAGAAGGATTAATTGAAATACATGATGAGGATAATTTATCCTATGTTAAAAGAGCCTTGAATCGAGAAAGGATTTCCTCAGGCCATGTATTGTCTGCAATTGATCCTGATTTTTATGTTCGTGCAAATAATTATCTTCGCAGTATTGATGAAAAAGAACGAGAATCACTGATTGTATCATTAAATCCTTTTATTGCATCAAGAATACAAAAAATAGTAAAACTCTCCGCTTCTTCTCCTTTGGTTCCAGAAATCGAAGAAAAACTCTCTTTAGAAGAAAAATTACTATATGAGACTTTTTATAAAATGACTTTTAATTTTAAAAAATTGGTGTTAAAACTTGAGTAATGATGCCACTCATAATTCTTCTAATATTCAAGAACAACAGCAAACTTTTTCTGCTTTATCTAACGACTTGGAATCTTTTTTACGATCTTTTAAAGATCGTGCAGGCAATTATAAATATTTTGATAAAATTAATAATATGATTGCAACTTCATCTACATCTGTAGCTATAGACTACATTGATTTTGATGGCTTTAATCCTATTCTAGCAAAAGATATTACACATAATCCTGATGAAATGCTTACTGCTTTTAATGAAGCGGTTGTTTCGATTCTGTCGGAAATTCATCCAGAATATGCCGAGGAAATCCGAGACCATATTCGAGTTAGAATAGGTAATTATGCAGTTCAAAAAGGATTGCGTGACATCAATGCAGATGTAATAAATAAATTATTGGGTGTCTCTGGAATGGTAGTACGTTCTTCTGAAGTTAAACCATTCGGGAAAAAAATTGCTTACCGATGTCTTAATTGCAATCAGATTAATCTTTCTCAATTAAAAGGGTTATCTTTAAAAAAACCCCAAAGATGCCTTAATTGCTCCGAAAAAGAATTGGAAATGGATATAGAAAACAGTTTATTTATTGATTTTCAACTGGTAAGACTGCAAGAATTACCAGAGGACCTTCCTGCAGGACAACTTCCTCATTATATCGAAGTCACAATTTTAGGTGATTTAGTTGATCAGTGCAGACCTGGTGATAGAATAATGTTAACTGGTATTGTAAGAATCGACCAAGAATCATCTTTTATTTCTGGGAATTCTGGATCTCAAATAAAAACTTCTTTGTTTAAGCTTAGGATGGAAGGAAATAATATTGAATATCTTGGAGGTCGTGCAGGAGATAAGAAAACAAGATCTGTTGAACGAATCTCGATTAGTGCAGAAGATGAACGACAAATACTTACAATGTCTAAAAAACCTGATATCTATGAAAAATTAATTTCATCATTTGCTGCTCATATCTATGGACATGAAGTAATTAAAGAATCTATATTACTTTTAATCGTGGGTTCAGTTAACAAAAAACTCGACGATGGATCAGCAAGAAGAGGTGATATTAACATACTTTTGGTGGGAGACCCTGGAACTGCAAAATCTGAAATGCTTAAATTTGCAGCAAAAATTGCCCCTAGAGGTTTATATACTTCTGGTCGAGGTTCTACTGCTGCTGGACTTACAGCCGCAGTTATTAGGGATAAATCGGGAATAATGATGTTGGAAGCAGGAGCTGTGGTTCTAGGTGATCAGGGGTTAGTTTGTATAGATGAATTTGATAAGATAAAAGCCGAAGATCGCTCTGCTTTGCACGAAGTTATGGAGCAACAAACTTGCTCTGTTGCCAAAGGTGGTATAGTAGCGACATTAAATGCAAGAACTTCTATACTGTCTGCAGCTAATCCTATGTATGGAAAATATGATCCATATAAAAATATCACGGAAAATGTAAACCTGCCAATTCCTCTTTTAACAAGATTTGATATTGTATATGTTATAAGAGACATCCCGGAAAAAGAGAAGGATAGCAAAATAGCTAGTCATATTTTGGAAATTCATAAAGATGTTCAGAAAACCTCTCAAACTGCAATTAATATAGATCTTTTCAGTAAATATTTGGCATTTGCAAAGCAGTTAGTTGAACCTGAGTTGACTCACGAAGCAATTTTACTTATTAGAGATTATTATATGAAAATGAGAAATGTTGATTCTGATAGCATGATTACTGTTACACCTAGACAATTAGAAGGACTTATTAGGCTTTCAACTGCTCGTGCACGATTGCTATTAAAGGATAAAGTTGAAAAAGAGGATGCAGAAAGATCTATATTTCTTATCCAGAGGATGTTAGAGACTGCTGGTGTTGACGTCAATACTGGTAAAGTTGATTTAGGTGTTTTACATGGTAAACCTTTCAGTGAAATATCTAGATTAAAACTTTTCATGGAAATATTCTCAAGCTTATCTGGAGAGGACAAAAACGATGTTGAAGAAAACACGTTTATAGTAGAGCTTGAAAAAACAGGCAAATTCACAGAATCAGATGCAAAATCATTTATAAAAAAGGCAATGAATGATGGTCAAATTTATGAAAGAAAACCCGGGTTTTACTCAAAAGCATAATGTTTTACCTCTTTTTTAAGAAAATCTAGCCAACCATAAATTTAAAAAAATTAAATCTTGAAATAACATTTCATTTTATCTTTTTTTATTGACTGTTGTATCTGATTCATACATGGGAATATTTTTACCTGATGATATTTATAAGAGAGTTTCAAAATTTCTTGATGGAAGTTTGGGTTTTCCCTTTGTTAATAAAGATGAAATTATGGGAATATTTTTTTTATTCGGAAAAAATTTTGGTGTTAAAACAAATTTAGATATTTTTTCTGTCAAAGATCTTGCAAGGAAATCAATTGACCAAATAAAAAGAGAAATATTTCTTTCTAAAACTATTACAAAATCAAATATCACATTAATTAAGGAAAATTATCAAAGGCGAATTTTACAAATTTATATCGAATCTCAAAATAATCTCTCATCTAATGAATCTGAAATAAATGAGAGAATTATACGAGATCCATCTATTCTTATGTCTTGTTATTCTCAACATATTGCCTATTATAATCAAAAATGTTTTTTCGAAATTTTTGATCCTATAAAAAAAAATCAAATAGATGAAAAATTAAATGATCTGTTATTGGATAGGATGGTTATGCTGAGCTATAATTGTGAAAAACCTGAAATGTTGTCATTTAATACTTTTACTCCATTTTTAAGATGGATTAAAAATAATTGATTAAATTGAAATATATTTTATGGCACTACTCACATGATGTTTCTTAATTCTTTATTATAATAGTTAACAAAAAGATTTAATCAATTGAGATATGGTTTAGATTACATCTTTTTTTACATCGACAAGGGTGGATTTTCTGTTTTATCCTCAACATTTTGCATAGGTGTTTCTATGGTGCTTTTCTCATAATTTTATATACAAGAAATAACGGTTTTGATAATACTAAGAACCTTGAACCTAGGATCCTGTGCCTCCTCTATCTTGTTGAAACTGGATGTTTATTTGGATTTTAATAATACTGAAAATAAACTCCTCTTTTACATGCATATTTAATTGGGATTGACCTGTTGATTCCAAGGAAATGAAATCACTTTTCAAGATATAGGCTTTTCTTTAACAGTTATGCAAACATATAGATATTTTTTCTTGTCTCTGTTAACAGTTATGTAAAGAAGATTGTATATTCATCTGTAAACTAATACTGCTTGTTTTCAACAATAAAATTATTGTTATATTTTTTTAACATATTCTCAAGTTTTTAATAATTAACAAATCTAAATGAGCACAATCAGTTTACAATAATGATTAGTCATGTGTTTACATAACTGTTAACTTAAGGAAAAATATTTATTTAAACATCGGATTTGTAATGATTATACAAATTGTTTACCCGATTTTCAGTTCAAATTACCTAAATTATTGAATAATTGGAGAGAAAAAGATAGTTCAAGAATTAAAAACAGTTGATAAAATCGTTAAGTTAGCAGAGCCATTTTCTTTATGTAGACTGTTTATGTTTATTTACTTATTTCATGCTTTGTTGCATGATTATTTTAAACGTTATTTGTTAACGTTTTATTGACAGAATTATAACGGAAACAGTACAAATTATATTATCATTGTCCTAACTGGAGTATAGTTTTAACTGTTTTTCGAATCATGCAACAAAGAACTTGTTTCCATGTTTTTTGTTATAATCATTAATACGATCCGATATTGTTTTACCTATTTCATATTTGGCTCTAAATATTGAATTGCTTATTGATTGTCGTTGTACCCATTATAAACATCTACCTTCTACTAGGTTATTTATTTGGTTTACATTTATGTATTTTGAATACTATGGCATCTATTATTTTCATTGTAGTGTTTATCCATTTTCTGATGTTGTTATTGTGATGGTTAATTATTCTTTTATTTTAGGTACTATAAGCCAATCCATAAACAGGATAACCTTATGTTTACATCTAGTTTCTCCATTAAGCCTCAGCAGATCAAGTATATTCTTTTCAACATCAGTAGGTATTCTGAGACGATTTCTAATATTGATAATTCAGAATAATAATCTAAAGACATAATGTTATTAAAACAAAAACTATTTATTAACATGGAATCTAGCATATCATTTACATAACTTAAGTTAACTGTGTATCCTAAATATTCACAACATAAATTAATTGGTAAAGTATTATAATTAATGTGTCCATTCAAGATAAATCTGATTATGAATCTTTGTTAAATAGATTACAAAATAAATTAGGAAATGTAATAAAAAAAGAAGTATCTAGGCTTGAAGTTCCAACTCCAAAAATTATGTGGGTTGGTCAAAGGACTATTTTCAGGAATTTTATGGATTTTCCTAAAGCTTTGAGAAGAGATCCTGAAAAGCTATTATTATATTTAAATAAGGAATTGGCCTCTGCAGGCTATATAGCTGGAGAAAGAATTATCTTTTTAGGGCGAAAACCTATATCTTCATTTGGTGGATTAATCGATAGATATGTAAAGGATTATGTCATCTGTCCTGTTTGTGGTAGTCCTGATACTAGAACAGAAAAAATTAAAAAATTAGGCTTTATGATTTGTGAAGCCTGTGGTGCAAGATCCTCTATAAAAAGTAATTATGCCTGATTTGACATAAAATTAGTTAATAATTTAAAGTATTGACGACTAATTTTATTCTCTATATTTTAATCATTGATTATTTTTTTATAATGGGGGATGTTATAATTAACAGGGTTTCTTTATCATCGATATGTAATTATTAGATTTAAATGATTTTATTATTATGGGGAAAGAAAAAGATAGTGATTGTTCTCTATTAGAAAATAATTTTAATGACTCTGATCCATCATCACCGCCATTAAATACGGAGAATTCCGATGAGGATATTGTGAACGAGTTAAAAAAAACTAAAGATGAATTAGAATATTATCATAATTTGTATACTGATACATTTAATAAATTAAAATATAGCTTGGCAGATTTTGATAATTACCGAAAGAATATCGAAAAACAAAATTCCTTGAAAATATTATCAATCAAGTCTGATATGTTATCTGTTGTTATCAATATGAAAGAAGATTTTATTCGCGCTATCGATACAATAAAACAAAGTAAAATTGATCAAGCGATTTTTGAAGGATTAGAAAGTATCTTAAAAAATATCGATATCTTTCTGGAAAAAGAGGGAATTAAAGAGATAAGGTCTTTAAATAATACTTTTGATCCTAATATTCATGAAATTATAGGGTTTTCTTATAATGAAGATAATAAAGAAGAGAATATGGTCACAAAAGAAATTCGAAAAGGTTATTTATTAAACGATCTGAGTTTTACGTCCAAGTTTGGTTGAAGTTTCTAAAAAGATAGTTAAAAATAACGTTGATGATAATAACAAAATAGGAGATGAAAATTTAGATGGGAAAGATAATAGGAATTGATTTAGGAACAAGCAACTCTGCTGCAGCAGCTTTAGTGGGTGGAAAGCCTGTAATAATACAAGCTGCTGAAGGCACTTCGATTGGAGGAAAATCCTTTCCATCAGTTGTTGCTTTTTCAAAAGATGGCCAATTAATGGTCGGTGAGCCTGCAAGGCGTCAGATGCTATCTAATCCTGAAGGTACCATTATAGCTGCCAAAAGGAAAATGGGTTCTGATTATAAATTTAAGGTGTATGGAAAAGAATACACTCCACAACAGATATCTTCATTTATCCTTCAAAAAATTAAAAGAGATGCTGAGGCATTTCTTGGTGATACTGTTGATAAAGCTGTTATTACTGCTCCTGCTTATTTTAATGACAATCAACGACAAGCAACAAAAGATGCTGGAGAAATTGCTGGTTTAGAAGTAGTAAGAATAATCAATGAACCTACTGCTGCTTCCCTAGCATTTGGTTTGGATAAAGTTCAAAAAGATTCTCAAAATCATGGTATTTGATTTTGGAGGCGGAACTTTAGATGTTACTATTATGGAAATGGGTGGTGGTGTATTTGAAGTAAAAAGTACTTCCGGAGATACTCAATTAGGAGGTACCGATATGGATAATATTTTGATAGATTATCTTGTTAACGAATTTAAAAAGCAGTCTGGTCTTGATATAAAAAATGATAAAGCTGCAATGATGAGAATTCGAGAAGCTGCCGAAAAAGCAAAAATCGAACTTTCTAATATTGTTACTACCGAAATAAACCTACCGTTTTTAGCGTATGATGCTTCTTCAGGACCAAAAAATTTTATTTTGACATTGACTCGCTCAAAATTAGAAGAATTGCTAAGACCTATCGTAGAAAAATGCAGAAATCCTATGCAACAAGCTTTACAAGATGCTAAACTAAATACCGGTGATATCGAAAAAATAATCTTAGTAGGTGGACCCACAAGAATGCCAATAGTTAAAGAATTTGTAACTTCTGTAATGAACAAAGAACCCGAAGGTGGGGTTGATCCGATGGAGGCTGTAGCATTGGGTGCAGCTATACAAGGCGCAATTATTTCTGGTGAAGTTACAACCGATATTCTATTAGTAGATGTAACTCCACTAACACTAGGGGTAGAGGTGATGGGAGGATTGAAAGAATCTCTAATTGAACGAAATACTACTATACCTACTAAAAAAAGTAAGGTATTTACTACTGCAGCCGATTACCAAACTGCTGTAACTATTCATGTAGTTCAAGGAGAGCGATCGATGGCTTCAGATTGTGTTTCTCTAGGCATGTTTAATTTATCTGGAATACCGCCAGCACCCAGAGGTATACCTCAAATTGAAGTAACCTTTGATATAGATACTAATGGAATTTTAAACGTAACTGCTAAGGATATGGCAACATCTAAACAATCAAAAATCACTATTTCTGCAAGCACAAAATTATCAAAGGAAGAAATTGAAAAATTAAAAAAAGAGTCTGAAGAATTTGCTGAAATCGATAAAAAGAAGTTAGAAGAAGCAGAATTAAAAAATGAATCTGATAACTTGGTATATTCTGCAGAAAAGTTAGTTAATCAGGACCTGAAAGATAAAGTAACTGCGGATCAAAAGGATAAAGTAAATAAACTCGTTCATGAATTAAGAGATGCTATTTCCGCCAATAATGTTGAAACTATGAAGGCAAAAACAACAGAATTAAAGAATGCTCTTAGCGAGATTAGTGTTGCTGCATATCAATCTGCCGCCGCCGCCACAGCTTCTCCTTCGGGTTCTACAGAATCAACTGGTAGTAATGTTCCTCCGAACGAAAGCAATCCCGATCAAAATTTCAATAAAGACACTACTCAGCCAAATTCGGATACAACCAATACTAGTACAAAGCCTTGATTTATTGTGATTTCTTATTTCCATTTATTTTTATGATTTGTGATGACTAAAAGAGATTATTATGAAATATTAAATGTTCAAAGAACTGCATCTAATGATGAGTTAAAATCAGCCTATAGAAAGTTAGCATTAAAATTTCATCCTGATCGTAATAAATCGTCAGAAGCAGAAGAAAAATTTAAAGAAATTTCAGAAGCATACGCTGTTCTGTCGGATCAGGAGAAACGCAAGCGTTATGATACCTACGGTCATGTTGGAACAGAAGAAGTATTCAGAGGATCAGAAGATAACTTTGCTGAAATTTTCAAGGATATGGGATTCGGTGGTGTAGGTGATATTTTTGAACAGATTTTTGGTAGAATGGGTGGCGGAGGCGGAAATCGTAACGATCCTTTCGGTTTTGGTTCAAGAAATAATGATAGACGGATCAGAGGCAGAGACCTTTTATATGATGTTGATATGAGATTGGAAGATGTTTTAAAGGGAATTAAACAAGAAATTCAGATTCCTTCGATAGAAAATTGTTCTTCTTGTTCAGGAACAGGCGCATCTCCTGGAACCTCTCCAAAAAAATGTGTAACGTGTAATGGACAGGGACAAACAAGAAGAGTTTATAACCAAAATCAGTTTTCTACTTTTATTTCACTAGAAACCTGTAATACCTGTCATGGCGAAGGCAAAATCATAGAAAAACCTTGTTCTGTATGTAAAGGAAATGGCAAAATTAATAAAACAAATACTGTCAACATCGATATTCCACCTGGTGTAGAAGATGGTACAACATTAAGACTTTCGGGAAAAGGAGAACATATTCAAGGAGGTGTAAATGGCGACTTGTTAATACGTATTCATGTTTTACCTCATGACCTTTTTAAAGTACTGGATGACGGTGATTTAATTTGTAATTTTGAAGTTTCTTTTATTGATATGATATTGGGAGTAGAAACTCGTATTCCAACTCTTGATGGAAATGAAAAATTAAAAATACCTTCGGGTACAAAAGCCAATTCTATTTTCAAAATTAAAGGTAAAGGTCTCCCTAGATATGGAAAATTTGGAAGGGGAAATCAGTATGTAAAAGTTGAGGTTAAATTGCCTGATAAAATCAATGACAAACAAAAAAATCTCCTTAAAGATTTAGCAAAAGAATTTAAAAAAAATGAGTATTAACATAGTTTTTGGCACGGGAATATTAAGGTATTATGTTTGCTGTAGAATCTTTTAATGTAGC
Organism: uncultured Nitrososphaeraceae archaeon; assembly: GCA_963838615.1. Taxonomy (GTDB): domain Archaea; phylum Thermoproteota; class Nitrososphaeria; order Nitrososphaerales; family Nitrososphaeraceae; genus Nitrosocosmicus. Next base: position 33,284 of record CAWISD010000103.1, on the reverse strand, counting down.
AAAGCTCTATAAAGGCTCAAATAAAAAGGCATTGGATGATATTTCATTAAAAATAGAGAGTGGAAAAATATCTACACTTTTAGGGAGGAATGGTGCAGGTAAAACTACATTTGTACGTATTTGTTCTACTCAATTATTGCCTACTTCTGGTAAAGTATTGATATTTGGTGACGATGTTGTTTCCTCACCAGAGAAAATACGTAAAATAGTTTCGATTGTACCGCAAGAAGGGAGACCTTTACGTGCATTGACACCTTGGGATCATATTTATAATTGGTTAAAGATAAGAGGAGAATGCAATAATTCTGCATCAAAAAAAACATCTGATATTTTAAATCGATTGGACCTCTATTTTGCAAAAGATGTACCTGTATTGAATCTTTCTGGAGGCATGAAACAAAAAATTTTAGTTGGTATGGCTATGGCTACTGAGACTCCTTTATTGTTCTTAGATGAGCCTACAATTGGTTTAGACCCTGTTTCTAGACGACAGGTTTGGTCTCTTATTAAAGATTGGAAAAATAAAGGTAGAACAATAGTTTTAACTACTCATTATATGGATGAGGCTGAGTTATTATCTGATTCTATTTTTATTATTGATAAAGGTAAAGTTATTTCAAAAGGTACTATGACTAATTTACGGAATACCCTGGACTATCAAATTCGAGTAGATATCAATGAATCAGTTAAATATAATAATCGTAATATTAAAGACCTGTTTTTTTCTTTTGGAAAAATAATTGATATCAGTTCTAATTCTATAAGATTATTTACATATGAATCAAATTTGAAAGAAATATCTGAATTGGCAATGAAGAGCAATCTGTCATTTGCTGTATCTCCAATAACTTTGGATGATATTTTTGTAAATCTGTTGGGTGGTATACATATAGATTAATCAGATATTGTTGCCTTGACTTATTTCATAAAACATTCCTTTTTGTAAATCCATGATTCAAAACTACTTTGCCTTTTTTTACAGGTTATCTATACCCTTTTATTATATGGCGTATGATAATGATCTATTATATTTTATTCCTCTTTGTTTTGGTCCTTATAATCTATTCAATCTATTTTGTCCATCAGCTACTGCTTGTCCTTGTGGTCCCTGACCAGGTACAATTGTTGCCTAGACATAAATATCCTAATGGTAAAGATGATATTTGTTCTTTTATTAACATTCTTTTACAAATAATATTTTCTTTTTTTAAGAAAATAAAATATCAAAAAATTATCTGCAATCTGGTGGTAGAAATTAATATTTTTGAAGAACTTTTTATTTTATTTTATAATAGATTTTGTATAATTATCACCATTAAAAAATTTTCGAAAATTTTGGTATATGTCAAATACACTTAGCAAAACTCGATATAATATTATAACTTTTCAATAAAATTATGTAAATTTTGATAGTTGTATAATTATACAAAAGATCTATTGTTAATAGGAAATATAGTGTTGTATACTTAAATATTCTTTTAAACTCTAATTTCATTTTATTTATTGATATATATGTGGATTTTCTTAAAAGTCTTTTATGCGGGAGTTGCCAAGCCCGGTCAAAGGCGTGAGATATTGTATACATGATGCTCAGAAACCGAGGCAATTGAGATACCTCATCTCTTAGGGGTTCGTGGGTTCAAATCCCATCTCCCGCATTTAAAATATCTATTTCTTACATACAACTATCGATATAGGCCAAGTCACAATATTTTTTTCAATATATTTTTTTCAAATCGAAATGGTCATCATATATATATTGCCTATATTACAACTATTAATTAGCGGGGTGGGGAAGCCAGACCTTTTTAGGGGCTAGGTTATCCCGGCGGGCTCATAACCCGCAGAGCGGTTTCTGTGCTTTGGACAAAGCCAGCCGTAGGTTCAAATCAACCCCCCGCTATTTTTTGATATCCATCTGGAATTATTCAATAAATCTGATATATTTTTTTCTTCATATTTTTTCTCATTATTGTATCTATAAAGTGGTTTTGTTAGATGCCTGTGGGCTATTGGATCGGGGATATATAAACCACATTTCAATTCTCTATTTTTTTTAATTGGTATTTTGGACTCGTTTCTTTTTTTATTTTTACATACCGGACATTGAAATCCTTTATTTTTTCCTTCTGATTTTGTATTCTTTCCGCATTTTTCGCATATGGGATTTTTAAAATATAGAATTTCTTTTAACTCTTTAACAATTAAGTATTCTAAATTTAGTGTTTTTAAATTATTTGATTTTATGTGTGCTCCGTATCCAATTTCAATTTTGTCATCTATTTCTAATAGTGCTGCCACTCTGGTTAGCCGTGTGGGCTTGTATACTGCAACTGGCAAAATATCGTTGAAATGGTCTTTTACGTAAAATATTATATGTCCACCTTGGATAATATTTGGTTTTGTTATTACTCGGCAATTGGTAATACCTGATGTAAAAGGTAATATCTTTGATAACCTTCGCTCGTTTGTCAGATGCAAATTTGTTCCTTGATTTGACCTAAAGATTATATGTCCATCTAATTCCTCATTTATTTGTAAATTTTTAAAAAATAAAGAGGTAGTTGTTGGATCTTCTCCTCGGATTCCACAAAAAACAGGATCAGGGCCGTGTGGTGCAATTAAAATTCTGTTTTTTCTGAAATCAATATTGTTAAATGTAAATGGAAATAATTCATCGTTTAATTTTTTAACTTTATATTCATCTATTTTTCTTGTTGTACCTATATTTTCTTTTTTTCTATATGCAATTGTTTCATAAGTATGATCTTTATTTAGAGTACAGCCTATTGCTGATAGTGCTCCTACCAACCCATATCCCTTTTTAAATAAATAATATTGAATATTGTTTTTTCTTGCAATTTTTTCGGCTAATTGTTTGCTTAATACCGTATCCATTGCATTTCTACTCAAAGAAATTAAATCGTTGGAGATTACGTTGTTTTCATAAAAAGCTAAACCTGGGTTTGCGCCGTTTTCTAAGTCAGAATAATTTTCTATAAAATGTACTGTCTCTTCTTTAATTTTCTCATATTTTTTTCCTTTTATTCTTAAACAAACTGCCCCATTTCCTCTAGTTTTAAGAGGGATGTTGGGATTCAAACGGATTAATAAAGGAAAATCAATGAAATTTACTTTAAATTTTTTAATTAAAATATCTGCAAGTAAATATGCTAAATGAGTTGTACATCTTCCGTTAGCCGAATCAGTATCATCAAATCCAATATGGAGAGTTTTTTCATCAGGGTCTTTATGGTTCTGAATATTCATTTTATTAGCCTATTTTTATTGGTTATTGATGGTGATAATGCGAACCAAGCCATTTATATATTACAATAATATTTGAAAACTTATATAATTCTATTTTCATATTTGAAGATGCTCAAAACCATAAATGAAATAGATTTTGAAAAACGAAATGGTCTGATACCTGTAGTAGTTCAAGATTTAGATACAAAAGATATTTTGATGTTGGCATATGTTAATAAATATGCATTATCTAAAACAATGGAAACGGGTAATGCATGGTTTTGGAGCACTTCTCATAATAAAATTTGGATGAAAGGTGAAGAATCTGGAAATATTCAGCCTGTCAAAAAAATTTTAGTTGATTGTGATTCAGATGGTTTGATATATTTAGTTGATTCTATAAAACCTGCATGTCATACTGGAAATAGATCCTGTTTTCATAATGAATTACAATAGTTACTTTTTTAATAGTTAAGTAATACTAAATATTATTTAGAGCAATTTATCTATTATATTATTTATACACAATTGGAAATAATGGGCATTATAAAAGCGTTAAAATGTAGAGAATGTGGCAAAGAATATACCCCAGAATTCTTATATATATGTGAAGATTGCTTTGGGCCTTTGGATGTAGTATATAAATTTGACGATAATATTACAAAGCAGACTTTTGAAAATAGATCCGATTTAACTTATTGGAGATACTTTGAACTTCTTCCAATAAAACATAAGAAAAATATCGTTAGTTTAAATGGTTCTATTACTCCTTTACAAAAAGCAGATAACCTTGGCCATGAATTGGCTGGATTGAAAAATTTGTATGTCAAAAATGATTCTGTCAATCCAACTTTTTCTTTTAAAGATAGACCAGCAGGTGTTGCGGTATCAAAAGCTAAAGAAATGAATTTACCTGCAGTTGGATGTGCATCAACTGGTAACCTGGCCTCTGCGACTGCGGCTCATGCAAGTAAGGCTAAATTACCCTGTTACATTTTTGCTCCTTTTGATTTAGAGCATGTAAAAATAGCTCAATCTTTATCTTACGGAGCAAAATTTATAGCAGTTGATGGTACATATGATGATGCAAATAGGTTAGCTTCTGTAATAGGCGATTCTAATGGTTATGGTATAGTAAATATAAATATGAGGCCTTATTATGTTGAGGGTTCGAAAACTTTAGCTTTTGAAGTATTGGAGCAATTAAACTGGACCGTCCCTGATGTTTTGGTAATTCCTGTTGGAAGCGGAGCCATGTTAAATTCTATTTGTAAAGGGTTTGAAGAAATAATGGATTTGGGAATAATTTCCGATATTTCCAATTTAAAAATAATTGCAGCACAGCCTCATGGATGTTCTCCAATTGTCGATGCTTATAAAAATAAATCTAATGAAGTTATACCTGTAGAGATACCTGATACTATTGCAAAGAGCCTTGCTATAGGAGATCCTGGTGATGGATCCTATGTATTAAAACGTCTTAGGCAATTTAATGGGATCGGAGAAAAAGTTACGGATAGTGAGATAAAACAGGCTATTCTTTTACTTGCGAAAACCGAAGGTATTTTCACAGAGCCTGCTGGTGGTGTATCTGTTGGTGTATTAAAAAAACTGATTGAAGAAGGTAAAATTGATAAAGATGAAAAAATAGTTTGTTATGTAACTGGTAATGGACTCAAAACTACCGAATCTATCATCGATCTTCTTCCTGCTATTCACCCAGTTAAGCCTGATATACAATTGGTTTCTGCAATGATTCATTGAACAAACGGATATAAATCTAAAAATGGTAGTGTAAATTATAATTGACTAAAGTAGAATTTGTAATTCCTTCTGTTTTAAACAAAGGTGCCGGTGAAAAAAAATTATCCATCGATGCATCAACTTTAGAAGAAGCATTTAATATTATTTCTAATATGTTGGGTGATGATTTTAAACGTAGAGTTATAGACATAAATGGTAAACCAAGAGCATTAATAAATATTTATATTAATGGAAAAAATATTCGTTTTAATAATACAGGAATGAATTCTATCCTTAAAGATGGTGATTCAGTCTATATATTACCTGCTGTTGCTGGAGGCGCAGAATTAACCAGCAATGATATGATACGTTATTCCAGGCAAATTATGCTTGAGGAAATTGGTTATGTTGGAATGGAAAAACTTAAAGATATAAAAATATGTGTGGTTGGTGCTGGAGGAATCGGGAATCCTGTGGCAACTCAATTAGTTGGAATGGGAGTTGGAAAAATTAGAATAGTTGATAGGGATATAGTAGAAATATCTAATCTGCATAGACAACATTTGTATGGCGAGGCCGATGTTGGTAAGGTTAAAGTTGAAGCCGCTGTAGAACGTTTACAAAAAATGAATTCTGGTGTAGATATAGAAGCTGTCCCTATTTCAGTTACTCCATTTACAGCTGAAAATATAATTAAAGGGTGTGATATTGTTATTGACGCTTTGGATAGTATTGATGCAAGGTATGCCTTAAACGATGCTTGCTTAAAACTTGGAATACCTTTTATCTATGCAGGTGCTCTTGGAATGGTTGGTTCTGTATGTACTATTTTACCTAATGAAAGTGCCTGCCTGCGATGCATTTTTCCTGAATTATCCGAAGACGAGATGCCTACTTGCAGTACAGAGGGAGTACATCCATCTATTCTTTATCTTGTAGCTGGAATTCAAGTGTCAGAAGCAGTAAAAATCGTTGTTGGACAACAACCCTCATTAGTAAACAAATTACTCTATATAGATCTAAATGATTTGGTTTTTGATAAAATCCAGATGCGTAGGCATGATGAATGTTCCTCATGTGGATTGAATATAAATAGAAAAACCGTTCAAATTCCATCATTAATGGTAGAAGAGCTTTGTGGACGGGATAGAGGAAAGAGAACATATACTGTTACTCCTGCACAAATTAAAAACGACGTTAATTTATTAAATGTATTAAAAAATGCTGAATCGCAGGGTTATACAATAACATCTAAAGGCAATTTAGGTATAACCGTTTCTAATCAAAATAAATTACTTATAAGTTTTCTTACAAGTGGTGCTGCAACAATAGTAGGTGCAAAAAATGAAGATGAAGCATTGTCTATCTATAAAACTTTTACAAATGGATTAAAAACAAGTTAGTATTTTTTCTATTTTATTAATTTCTATAGATCACTTTTAATAATTAGTGTTTTATTTCAAAATATAAGATATGTTATTAGAACTCCAATCTTTTCCTATCCTTATACACAAAGAAAAAAACGTTGTGGATAATAATGAAATGAATTTAGAGTATGTTTATTTGAATTCTAAAAAACTAGAAGAATCTGATGAAGATAAAAAACTAGATGAAGATAAAAAACCAAGTGAAGAAGAAGAATTAGAAAAAGAAGATGATGATGATGAAGAAGAAGAATTAGAAGAAGATGAAGAAGAAGAATTAGAAGAAGATGATGATAGAAGAAGAAGAAGAATTAGAAGAAGATGATGATGATGAAGAAGAAGAATTAGTAGAAGAAGAACCTGATACTAAATCAAATAAAAAAAATTCAGCAAAAAAGAATTCTAATTCTAAAGAGTTTAAAGATGTTGATCTAACTCCTATTAACAAATCTTTAGATAAATCGTTTAAAGAGATTCAAAAAATTCAACAAACCGTTCAGATTTTACAGAAAAGCCTTAAAATTGTAGAAAAACAATCCATGTTAATAAAGCAAATTCAATCAGAAATAAAGGAAATTAGCAAAAAATTAATAAAAATCGAAAAAAATACTACTACCGTTTCTAAACCCCAAACAAGAAATATAACTCCAAAAACTGCTGGAAATAAAAAAAGTGATAATAAAAAGAAAAAAACAAAATAGTTTTATTAAATAACTTTTCTACCATTTTCTACCATTTTCTTCTCTAATGTTATAATAAATATATTGTTGAACATAACCTGAATATTTCCCATAGCGATCTCGGATTTCTTTGGATATTTTTTTATATTGGTTAGGCGAAATCTTGGAGTTTAAATTTATTTCTGTTTTTGTAATTTGTTGTAAATTTTGACATAAAAATTTTATAATCCATGTATCAATCGGAAATGCTTCTAATTTATCAAATGAAAATAAAAGTATACAATCTGCAATTTTTTCGCCTATTCCGTCTAATTTTAATAACTCCTCTTTTGCAAATTCGTATTTTGTATTTTTCAAAAATTCTATATTTATTATCTTATCTGAAATGTCCTTTGCAGAGTTTAAAACAAATCTAGATCTATATCCAAGACCACAAGATAAAAGATCTTGAATCGATGCATTACAAAGTGATTTTATATCTGGAAATGTGTAAAACTCCATATCATCAAAAACTATTTTTTTTCCAAATTTCTTTGATAGATTTCTTAACATTAAACGAATTCTGGGAATATTGTTATTACTTGAACATAAAAAAGAAAATATGCATTGAATTGGTTTTTGCCTTAATATTCTTAATCCTGGATATTTTTGGACTATATTTCTTATTCTTTCATTTTGAGAAATCTCGTAAATAATCTCGTCATAATTATCATCTTGCCTAAAAATATTTTTTTCCCAGTCATTATATTCTGGAAATGAATCAAATTCATATATTTCTTCATTCTCTTTTTCAGTTATTTTTAATATGGTTTCTCCATAAATTCCATACCATGATTTTTTCTTCTTTTCCCATAAAAAATACTGACCACTGTTTAAACTTAAATCGATATCAATACCATATGTGTCAATCAATTAATTATTAAAAAACGTTTGATTATTGTTTTATTTATATTAATATTTGTTGGATTACTTAAATGGTGGTAACTTCGCCAGTATCTGGAGCTCGAGCTTTGAATCCGTATTTTTCACTAATTTCTTCTGCAAATTTGGTACATGATTGATTATCTCCATGGACAGTTAATACATTTGGATTTCCTTTTACTTTATCTAATATTTCAAACAATTCTTTTCTGCTGTTGTGTCCTGAAAACTCAAATCTATTTATTTCTGCTAAACATTTTATCGTTTTTCCTGCAAATGTAACTTGCCTTTTTTCCAATAATGATCTCCCTGGCGTCCCCTCGCCTTGGTAGGAAACCAGTGCGATGCCATTAAGATTATCCTTTGATAATTCTTGTAAATAAAATACAGCTGAACCACCAACTAGCATACCAGCTGGTGAAATTATTACTCCTGGTGTTTTAACTACCTTTCTTCTTTTATCCCAACTTGTAATATTTTCTACTTCCTCTATGGATTTCGTGAAAACTTCAGGATCCCTTAAAAAATCAGGGTGTCGAAGCATGATTTCACTAGCCTTTAATGCCATTCCGTCCATTGCAATTTTATATGGAAAATTATATGCTTTGAGTACACATGCTATTTCTTGAGCTCTTTCTACTGAAAATGCTGGTATGAATAATATTCCTTTTCTTTCAACAACCTCTAAAGCAAAATTTACTAATTCTCTTTCCGATTGTTCTCTTGGAACTTGTTCTGCTTGAGAATATGTACTTTCAATTATCAATAAATCAATTTCTCCAACATCTAAGTCAGCTGGACGCAAAACTTTTGACCCTCTCGTATTGATGTCTCCTGTATAAAATACCCTTTTTCCCTCTGTTTCTACAATAACTGTTGAACCCCCAAGTACATGACCTGATTCAAATAACGTTATATCTACATCTTTAATGGGATATTTTATTTTATAATTTAAATTTATTGAATGATTTAACATATTTACCAAATCTGAAGATTCAAAAGGAAGATAGAACCCTGATATTTTTATCATATCTTGAATTAATAATTGTGATAACTCAAAAGTTGGTAACGTTGCTAAAGCTCTAATTTTGGAATCTGGATTTAAAAAAAGAAAAGGAACAAATCCTGAATGATCTAAATGGGCATGGGTGATTACAACAGCTTCAATATCTTTAGGTTTTACATGTATTGGGAAAACTGGTTCTCTTTTTAATAAAACTCCATAATCAAGTAAAATATTGGTATTATTTGAATTAATTAAAAAGGCAGATCGGCCAACTTCTTTTGCAGCCCCTAATGTTGTTACTTTCAATAAAATTTTATAAAATATTTTATTATATTAAGTCTTTGTGTTTTAATTCAAAATAAGAGATCCCATAATCTTTGTTTTACATATGGGTTTTTGAGCTTTTCAAAATATCTATAACCTGTATTGTCAAGGACTGTTTCAAACTCGTATTGTTTATAGTCTTTTCTTGATTCTTCTAAAATATATCTTTTTAAAACACTTTTTATCCTATTTTTCAATTGTGGTTTGCAGTATACATACCATAAATTATGTGCCCCTCTAAGATTTGCAAGCTTTTGAATTAATCTATTTGTTATTTTTGTATAATATCTATTTGTTATTTCGATATTTACATCTTCCCATGATGGTGTTATCCAGCTAGCTATTTTTTCAAATCCATGACCGTCAAATTCTGCAGCAAGGCTTAATCCTTGATCTAAGGTTGTAATTATGCATTGTGTAGATTCAGCTATTTTGTCTCTGTAATCTACCCCGGGTTCCATCCATCCGACGAATATTATATCATACTTTTTATCAATACCATTATACGCATCAGCAATTTCTATATAATCTGGCTTAATCCTTCCAATACTATAAAATATTTCTGCACTTTTTTCAATACCTTTTGCAGTAGGTATATACTCTCGAATTTTTTCTAAAAAGTCTCCATAACCGCAACCTACATCCAAATATGTTGGATTTTCAGATATGGCTTTGGATATTGTAAAAATTCTGACCACATCTACTTTTCTATATGTAAAATAAGACCCACAAAGAAATGGAAAAATAAATCTTTCATGACTAGGTGAAATAGCATATTTTCTAAATTCAATTAGGGCATTTAATGCTTTATTGATATCATTAATGTGTGGTGGCAATTTTATTTCTCAATTTTTATATCCCATAAATAAAGGTCAGAATTTAATGGGATAGATTCATTGAAACCGAATCCACATTCATCCAAAATTTCTTCATGGTTGTATTTTTCTTTGATATTTTTATTTCTCAATTTTTCTAAGGTTACTTTTAAAATATTTTTCAATTGTGGTTTGCAGTATACATACCATAAATTATGTGCCCCTCTAAGATTTTTCAATTCCCAAATTTCTTTTGATTTTATATTGTTAGTATAGTATTTGTTCATTAACTCTGTATTTACATCTATCCATGATGGTGTTATCCAGCTAGCTATTTTTTCAAATCCATGACCGTCAAATTCACAACCTCCATTTATTCCACATTGCCCTCCTTGATCTAAGGTTGTAATTATGCATTGTGTAGATTCAGCTATTTTGTCTCTGTAATCTACCCCGGGTTCCATCCATCCGACGAATATTATATCATACTTTTTATCAATACCATTATACGCATCAGCAATTTCTATATAATCTGGCTTAATCCTTCCAATACTATAAAATATTTCTGCACTTTTTTCAATACCTTTTGCAGTAGGTATATACTCTCGAATTTTTTCTAAAAAGTCTCCATAACCACAACCTACATCCAAATATGTTGGATTTTCAGATATGGCTTTGGATATTGTAAAAATTCTGACCACATCTACTTTTCTATATGTAAAATAAGACCCACAAAGAAATGGAAAAATAAATCTTTCATGACTTTTATTATTATTACTCAAACGAAACTTTTTTAGTTCTTTATGTGCATTAATTATATCTGCAATAGAAAAAGTCATCTTATGAAATTTTTTTAATAATTGTTTGGTATATGTATTTTTAATTATTCTGATAAAAATATGACAATTAAAAATAATAAATATAATTTTAATATAATTTTATTTAATAGCCTTTCAAAATACTTATAAAGTAAATTAGCGCTGATTTTTTGATGGTAAGAACATTCGAGGAATGGTGGAAAACTGTTCCAGAAGACTTAAAAACAAGGACTCGTAAAGGTGACGAAGCCAATAAGGTTATATTAAATCAAGTAAATTATGTTTTGCTTCATCTACATCTACAAGGAAAACATGATGCAAAACCATCACATGAAGAATTAAAAGATTGGCTTCATAGTGGTCAAGTAGATACAATGCGTACTATAAAAAAATAGGATAATTTACAAAATTACACTATTTTTTATCTTTTTATATAACGCTGTTTTGCTATTGGCATACAGTTTAAATAGTTTTATTGTTAGAAAACGATTAGTGAATTATTAGATGCCAATTGCTATACTTCCAGATGTTGATGAACAAAGATGCATTGGGTGTGCACTTTGTGTAGAGATTTGTACTGCATTAGGTCCAGATGTACTCCGTGTTAAACCTGTAGAAGGTTGGAAAAGAGGCAAAGCATTTGTCTTTTATCCAGAAAGATGTATATCTGATGGCGCATGTGTAGGTGTTTGTCCAACCCATGCTATTTTCTGGATGAGACCAATGGAATATACTTCAGGCCAACCAGTTCCTTTACATAAATTCGGTGTATTTGATAAAGGCTGGGAAGAAGGCTAATCCTGTATTCCACCCAAATATTTTTTGTTTTTTAAATTTTTTATATTTAATAATACTTATATAATTAGGAACCTGCAAATTTAATATGCTATTGCCTTCCGAAATCGAATCCAAATCTTTAATTCCTGCTATTCGTGCAATTTTATCAAAAAAATTAATTCATGATTATAATCTTAAAGAAGAAACCGTCGCTAAACTTTTAGGTATTACTCAAGCTGCCGTTAGTAATTATATCCGGGGAACAAGGGGTGATTTATCCTTAGTAACGAAACTTGAAAACAATTTTGAAGTAATGAAAATGATAAATGATATAGCTAAAGATCTTTCTATGAATAAGGCTTATACACCCAGTACAATGACTAAATTTATTCAACTTTGTAATTTTATGCGCTATACTTTTATTATTTGTGATGTGCATCATAGCATTGAATCAAATATTGATAAAAATATTTGCGAACATTGCGAAGTTATTTTAACAGGATCGCGCTTTTCTTAATCTGAATTAGTTATTTACCTCCATTTAAAATAAATTATTGGATTTATTGTATTGATCTTGTGAAGGTTTCTATTTCGGGAATTAGAGGAATATTTGGTGACGATCTTAGCCTTCAAGAGATAAGTAGATTCTCAAGACTTTTTGGTTCTTATATTCGAAATAATTTTGATCAATTATCTTGTGCTATTGCTCGAGATAGTAGACAATCTGGAAATATTATCTGTAATGTTGTAATAGGGTGTCTTTTGGAACAGGGAATAAATGTTTATGATTTAGGTATTGTTCCCACCCCTGTATTATTTCGAGAATCTAGAAAATATAGCGGCTCAATTATGATTACTGCTTCTCATAATCCAGTGGAGTGGAACGGTTTAAAATTATTAGTAAAAGGAAGAGGATTATTTGAAGAAGAATTAGATATCATGTTAAAAAATCCTATTCATGGATATATTGGTGCTGGTGAATATTATAAAATTAACTCAACTTATTTAACAGATTTGATAAATTATATACCTATCTCTACTGATATCCAATCTGATTTTAAAGTTGGTTTGGATTATGGTGGTGGTGCTGCATGTAACTATGTTAACAGATTATTCCAACTTTATAAAATAAAATACTTGAGTATAAATGATAGATTTGGTTTTTCTTCCAGAGGCCCAAATCCAACTTCTAACCCTTTGGATGAATTACGAGAGTTAGTTAAATTAAATAAATTAAATTTTGGATTTGCATTTGATATGGATGGGGATAGATTGGTAATCGTTAACAATAAGGGGGAAAGTCTTAGTCCTGATTTGACTCTTTTATTGTGTATTTCAGGTGCGATTCGTAATAAAATTAAAAAATTTGTCATCAGTTTAGATTCAAGTATTACTATTGATAAATATATTAGAGAATATGGTGGAAAGGTCTTTTATTCTAAGGTTGGAGAAGCAAATGTTATAAAAAAAATTACTGAAGTTGATGGTGAAATTGGAGGCGAAGGAAGTAGTGGCGGTTTTATCATGCCAAGTTTTACATCTTGTAGAGATGGACTTTTAGCTAGTGTAATACTTTGCTCGTTGAATTCAAAAATAATAGAGGAATGTCTCAATTTAGCTTCAAATTTTATACAAATTCGAACCAAGCTTCCAATTAATCCTCAAATTAAATTAAATGATATGCTTGATAAAATATCTAAAGTTCTTACACCTTATTCCAGTCAAGTAATAGATGAAGATGGTTTTAAATTTATTTTTGATGAAAATTCATGGATTCTTGTAAGACCTTCTAATACAGAACACGTTTTAAGAATATCTTTAGAATCCGAAAGAAATCGTTCCAATTCTCTATATAAATTAGTTTATAGTAAAATATACGAAATTTATGAAAAGATTTAATGAAAAGCAGATATTGGCTTTAATTATGTCCAAATTGGATGTTACCAAAGTAGAACCTCTATTTGGTAAAGATGATATTTCTTTAATTTCGTTAGATAAAATCATTAAAATGTCAAATAAAAAATATTCTTTAGCAATTACCTGCGATATGTTAGTAGAACATACCGATGTTCCACCAAAAATGACCTTCAAACAAATAGCTAGAAAATCGCTCGTTTCTTGTATAAGTGATCTAACTACAAAAGGAATAAAACCTATTATTGCTTTAATTTCCTTAGGATTACCTCGATATTTAAATAAGCGAAATGTTGATGAATTAATTAAAGGATTTTCTCTAACATCAAAGGAGTTTGATTTTTTTATAATTGGAGGAGATATTAATCAATCTAAAGAACTCATTATTGATTGTAATATGATGGGTTTTTCTTCTAATAATGTAAATGTACCGCGAAGAAATGGAGCTGTTACTGGTGATTATGTTATAGTTTCTGGAAAATTTGGATACAGTTCTGCTGGATTAAAAATATTGTTAAATAATTTAGAGAGTCCTAACCATTTATTTAAAAAGAAATCTATTGATTCTGTTTTAAATCCATTTCCTCCAATTAAATTTGGATTAAAATTGTCACGCTATCTTTCTTCATCGATAGACTCTAGTGATGGTCTTGCTTTATCATTATATGAATTAGCAAAAGAGAGTAAAGTAGATCTATTGATATACAAAGATAAGATACCGGTTCCTTCAGAATTGCAAAAATTTTCAATAATAAATAACCTCGATATAGATGAGTTGATATTTTATGGCGGAGAAGAATATCATGTTGTTGGAACAGTTGCAAAAAAAAATCTAAGCAAAATTAATACTTTGGCAAAAAAATATGGCTTAGATTTTTTTATTATTGGTAAAGTTATTTATGGCATAGGCAAAGTTTTTATAGATTGTCCTCATAGAAATAGGAAATTGTTAAAAACCAAAGGTTTTATTCATTTATCTTAAGAAGGTTTTTAAATGTGATGACCAAAAAATTTTATATTAATGTCACAAGAAGAAATAACCCAGTATAAGTGGGGGGTAGCCCATATTTTTAGTAGTTATAATAATACTCTGGTTCATATTACCGATATAAGTGGCGCTGAAACCATTTCTATTAGCTCTGGTGGAAGACATGTAACAGCAGACCGTTATGAATCATCTCCATATGCAGCTATGAAATCTGCTGTTTCTGCTGCAGATGCTGCTAAAACCAAAGGTATTAATGCTCTACATATTAGAGTTCGAGCGGTAGGTGGTGTAGGACCTAGAATTCCTGGTCCTGGTGCTCAGGCTGCAATAAGGGCCCTAGCAAGAGCTGGATTTCGTATAGGAAGAATAGATGATGTTACACCTGTACCTCATGATACTACAAGGAAGCCTGGTGGTCGTAGAGGTAGAAGAGTATAATTTATTTATCTTATTTATTTATCTATTTTTAATATTATTAGTATTTATTTAGTTATTTAAATTATTTGTTTTAAAGGTTAATTTATAAAAATGGGACCGGCCGGATTTGAACCGACGACCTCCAGCGCCCAAGGCTGGCATCCTACCATGCTAGACAACGATCCCTTCTTCTATATTCTGAAATTTTTTGTCTAATTTTAATCTTATTTTAGTTAATTTAAAAAGTGAGAAATAAATTACATTATTATTATATTAACTAGGATTGTTATTATTCCTGATTTATGATATTAGAAAATTATATACTTGCAGGCAAGATTGCTTCAAATGTTAGAGAGAATGCGCGCAAAAAAAATCATATTGGCAGAACTCTATTTGAAATATGTGAATCTATAGAAAATGAAATCACTTTACTTGGAGGAAGCCCTGCATTTCCTGTCAATGTTAGTTTAAATGAAATAGCAGCACACTATACTGCCGAACCTCAAGATCAGATACAAGTAAAAGATGCTGATGTTCTTAAAATCGATTTAGGTGTACATATAGATGGATATATTGCTGATACCGCAGTTACTGTTTCATATAATTCAAAATATGATCAGTTAGTCAATGTTGCTGAATTAACATTGTATGAGGCAATTAAAATTGCAAAAGTTAATACAAAATCAAATGAAATAGGAAAAACAATTGAAAATACTATAATTCATAATGGTCTCAAGCCTATTCAAAATTTAAGTGGTCATTCGTTAGAACAATATACTGTTCACGCCGGAAAATCTATTCCAAATATCAAAACATTTGGATCTTCTTTTTCTTTGGTCAATAACCAAGCATATGCAATTGAACCTTTTGTTACAACTAGAGATGGGTTGGGAATTGTTTATGAGGGAAAAATTAAAAACATATTTTCTTTAATTTCTAGAAAACCAACTAAGGATAAAGATTTGGATAGTTTTATTACCTATTTATGGGATCGATATAAAACATTACCTTTTGCTATACGATGGTTAGTTAAAGATTATGATGAATCTATTTTGCGTAATATGATAGGATATCTAATAAAAAAGAAAAATGTCAGATCTTATCCAATTCTTGTTGAAGGTAACAATAAAGTTGTTTCCCAAGCTGAACATACTTTTTTTATTATGGATGATTCAAGCTATATCATCACTAAATAATCATTATTGTTTAAACTCAATTAGTTAATCATACACCTACACATACATATGTATACAATTACTTTTATACTTGCAATATAAAATATATATTTTTATATTGCTTATTGAGAAAAACTGTATGATTGACGTAATTTGCTACTATTTTAATTATTATATGTAAAAGACCAAAATAGTATAAAAAGGATAGACCCTGAATTAAGAAAAACTTTTTATATATATTAATGGTAATAATTTGATAAGATCTTTACATCTCGGAGATATGCTACAGCTTTATTTCAGATCTTTCTCTTTAAAAAAAGGAAAAATACCTTCTAAAACGTATGTTGGATAGATTGATTTCTCTGTTATGAAATACCATGTTAAAAATCAAGTCAAGACCAAATAATCAGTTATCTTTTTTAAAATTGAAATAACAAGAATAGCATCTATCCTTTCCATAAATCACCCCTACATTTCCACATTCAGAACATTTTTTATCATTATCCACTGTAGAATCTAAGGATTTTATTTTCTGAATACAGGTACCACAAAGAGGAGCATCAAGATTATGGCTAGAGATGAATGCATCACCACATTGTGAACATCTAAAGCTATAAATTTTACCTTTCGGCTTCCACTTTTTAAATGGATTGATCATAAAAACAATATATACTTATATCTACCAACATTTTAATTTAATGACATTAAAAAAATATAATTATAACAAAATAAATCTATATTGATTATTAATTAATAATGTTTTATCTAGGTTCTCCATTTTACAATTCTAATTAAAAATACTCCTAATGATATTAGTATTAATGAGATAAATAGAAATAGAGGGTTTATCAACTGCTTAAGATATTGTGGTGCGGTAGAAACAAAAATACAATTTCTTTCACATGTTTTTATTACAGGAAATACTAATAAAATCGCTCCAAATAAAATTAACATAATTACTCCTATAGTTGAAATAATTGCTCCACTTTTTATCACATAATCATGATTGGTTCTTTAAATTGGAGTTCATAAATATACATATTTTAAAAATAAATATCAAAGTTTTGTTAGGTCCATAGTAATATATCGATAGTCGCTATTTGGTGAAACCCTTTTAAAATATCGATTATAATATAAGAATGGCCTAGAGCCATCTATATGCAGATTCCATATTTTGTGAATATCATCAAAATACTCTTTTCTTTTTTTAGAACTTTGTCGAAGAATTTCGTGTGTTAGAATGTGAGATATTGGTGCACAATTATTATCTGCAAAATATTTTTCATTGACATCAGATGATGAAGATAAAGGTTTAGGTCGATGCCATGTGACCATACCAAAATTATCTGAGTGATAGCCATTTAAAGGACGGCAATCTGTCCATAGCGGTTTAAAATATGGTAGATAAAAATGAAAAACAGAATTACCTCGGTCTGAATGATCTTTTAAAAGATATGCTAACGATGGTCTATCAAAAATTTTTCCCGGTATTACAGGCAAAATATCTGCCTCTAGTGTTATATCTATATCAAATTCATGCTTTATCCACCACTTGAAAAATCTGGTCATAGATGAAACATAATTCCAATCTTCCTCATAGCGCTGTTTCCATTCTTCATTTTTTGCCACATAAATAAAAAAAAGCTTGTTTAGCAATAAATAACATCATTATTTATAGAGATATAGTTTTTAAGATTTATTGAAAATAACTGTTAAAAATGACAAAATAAAAAAGTTCATAATTTAGAGACAACCTAGACTGATTAAATGTCATTTAGAAAACTAGGCGCCGTTATACTTTTAGTCTCGGATATGAATACCTCAGTTCAATTTTATAAGGAAACATTAAATATTCCGATAAAGAAAAGGTCAGACGAATGGACAGAATTTTTTAATAAAGAAACTGTACTAGCTTTACATCCAGCAAAACATAAGGAGAAACTCAAATCAGGTCAGCATATTTTAATTGGATTTTCTGCCAGTGATTTTGATAAAACGATAAAAAACTTGCAAGAAAAAAAAGTAGTATTTTTCAAAAATCCAAGAGAAGAAATATTTGGAAAACATGCAATAATCGAGGACCCAGATGGTCATTTGATATCTATTGTCAAATTAAATGAAAACCCACAAGATCCAGATGGATTTGAATTTTTAGGTTTGATAGGTGCTGAATAACTAAAATTAATTTTTTTTAGTTATTTGAATATTATTTTCAAATATACTACTATTACCACTACTACTTTTTACCTCTGGATTTATATAAGATGAGCTTCACGATATAACACTTTTATTATTTATAAAATTTAATATTTGAATATATTACATAAGATAATTTTTGACGGTTCTCAAAATTGTATTTCCGTGGTTTGGCTTTAATCTGTTGTAAATATGTGGTAAAACTATGGACTTGGAATTATATTCATGCTTCATTAATTAAAACCATGTTTAAAATCCTTTGCTAATTATACTTTTATTTATTATAAAAAGATGGGGCCGAAGGGATTTGTTCTAATGTGTATGTCAAGATACACACATTATTTGAACCCCTGATCCACGGGTATCTTCTATAATTGCCCATTATATGATCTGGAGCCCGTTGCGATTCCAGGCTTCGCTACGACCCCACCTTCAATATTGTTTTTATAAGTGCAAGTATAAATTTTTCTAATTATAAAATCCTTTTTAATATTTTAATAACATCTTTATTTATCCAAAAAGATATATGGTTTAAAATCTCTATTATAATAGTATTGGTAAGTTCTTCTGTTGATTCTGATATTCTTTCTTCTTCCAAAAAAAAAATTTGAGTCCTGATGAAAATTGGGGACTAATAGAAGAATCAGAACATTTTGCTAATAAAGTAAAACTTTTTCGCCAAGATCAATTAAACGCTGATGAATTTAGGCGCTTTAGGCTTCAAAACGGTACGTATGGTTCTAGATTAAATAGTGACTATAGTATGATTCGAATAAAGGTACCTGGAGGTGACATTAGTCCTGAACAAATGGAAAAAATTGCAAACTTGGCTGAATCATTTTCTATTGGTTCTGCTCACGTATCCACTAGACAAAATATTCAATTACACTGGGTACAATTAGAGGATGTAAGTGAAGTACATAGAGGCTTGGCTGAATGCGGTTTGACTTCTAGAGAAGCCTGTGGAAATACTATTAGGAATGTAATGTGTAGCCATTTTGCAGGAGTATGTTCTAATGAACCTTTTGATACAACTATATATGCAAAAGCTATTGCAAAATTCTTTTTAAGAAATCCTATGTGTCAGAATTTGCCCAGGAAATTTAAATTTAATTTTGCATGCTGCCCTGAACATGGTTTTGTAAGAATAGCCGATGTGGGTCTGGTTCCTTCTATTCGAGATGGAATTAGGGGCTTTAGAATATACCTTGGAGGCGGATTAGGAGCTGCATCTTTTATAGCACATCTTTTAGAGGAGTTTACCCCTGAATCTAGGCTTTTATCTACTTCTATGGCTACTATTAGGGTTTATGATAGATTAGGTAATCGTGATAACCCTGCAAGAAATAGAATGCGTTATTTAGTTAATGAAATGGGGTGGGAAAAATTCCAAGCATTATTGTTAAAGGAGCGTGACATAGTGGAAGCAACAACATCTATTCCTACAAAAAATAGCTTTGATAATGTTTTAAACATTGATAATAATATCACTAATTCTCTTTCCACTATATCTGCCAAAAAAATACTGCCACTAATAAATTCTGATAATATACAAACTCCGTATGAAAGGTGGTTAAATACTAATGTGGTTGCTCAAAAACAATCCGGGTATTATAGTGTATCTATAACATTAGGTGCTGGTGATATAACTTCAAACCAGACTTCGTGTTTTAGCGGAATGCATTAGAGAATTCTCCGAAGAGCAAAAAGCCAGGACTACGCCACACCAAAACTTTTTTATTAGATACGTTAAATCCGATTTTATACCTAATCTTTTTACTAAATTATCTAGTATTGGACTTGGTAATCCTGGCGCTAATACAATTGTTTCTCCAGTAGGCTGCTCTGGAACAACATCTTGCAATCTTGCTATAACTAACTCTCATAGACTTGCTAAAGAAATTCAAAGTAAATTTCTAGAATTAAATTTTGACAAGGATGACGATCTTCGTACATCTGCAATAAAAATTAGTGGATGTCCTAATTCTTGTGGTCAGCATGAAGTGGCAACCATTGGATTTTATGGTGGGGCAACTAGAATTGGAAACTCCATGGCTCCAATATATACAATGCTTTTTGCTGGTAGGTACCTGGTGAAACTGGAGAATTAGGAAAAATTGTTATGCGTGTTCCAGCCAAACGAGTCATCGATGTAGTTCTTAAAATAATTGAATCTTATAAAGAAGAAAAAAATGGTAATGATACATTACATGATTGGGTACATAAAATTTCAATAGGAAAAGGTAATGGGAAAACAAAAACTTTGGAAGATATCAAAAAGATTCTTGTTCCTGTTATCAAATTACCTTCCTTTGTCGAAAATCCTGATTCGTATAAAGATTATGGCACGGATTCAAACTTTGTTGCAAAAACTGCAAGAGGAGAATGCGCTGCTTGAATAATATGACTACGCAAAAAATTAAAAATGATAGTGAATCTCCTACTATTATTGGTTTAAAACAAAATCCTCCAAAAAAAGAAGATGTTATGCCAACAACAACAACATCGACATTAAATTTGTTGTGCGATGTTGATACCTTAAGAACTTTAATAAAAGAAGATAAAGTTAGAATTATAGATGTTAGAAAAAAAGAGGACTATTTAAAAGATCACATACCTACTTCTGTCTCTTTACCTTTATCTGATTTATTATCTGATGATTCTCCAGAAGCCCTAATTAAAATTTTGAATAATTTGGGAATATCTGATAATACTCCAGTAGTTGTATATGATGATACATTTGGAGCGTTAGCTTCAAGAGTTGCCTGGTCTTTAAAGTTCATTGGACATAAAAATGTCTCTCTTTTAGAAGTTACTTATAGCAGCTGGAAAAACTTGGGTTTAGAAGTAGAAGAAAAACCTAATAATTTTGTTAAATCTTCTCATTCTATTGATATTGATTATTCTATTTATGCCGATGCTGTATATGTGGAAGATGCTCAAAACGATAAAAGTAAAGTCATAATTGATTCTCGTGAAAGATTGAATTTCCTTACCGAACATATTCCAAATTCAAAAAATATTCCTTATACTATGATACGTTCAGAAGATTCTATATTGAGGAGGCCTTCTGAACTTAAACGATTTTTGGAAAACAGGGGAATTGATTTTAATAGTGAAATAATAACTTATTGTGGAAGTGTTGGAACTTTGTCGGGATTGGTTTTTTTTGCTTTAAAAACGGCTGGAGTTTCAAATGTAAAACTGTATCCAAAATCTTTTAAGGAATGGAAATCTTTGGGGAAACCCAAAATAGAATTCAAAGATGCTACCTATTGGGACCTTTCCGCAGAATAACTCTCTTTTATTTGACTTTTTTTATACTGATAATTTCAATTTAGTGTTCAAACCACTTGATGGTCTCCTCTATATCTTGATTTTTTATTATTATTTTTATTGGCCCTAATGGTGATTCGTCTTCTTCTTCTACTATTACAACTACTCCGGAGAAAGCTGCTTGCTTATTTAATAAAAACCAGGTTATGTTCATATGTTGATTGTTATATAATACTTTTTTTAGAACCGAGATTGTAGATCTTGATCTTATTTGATCTTTTATTCTTTTTAGCTCTTCCAGTTTTTTAGTGGAATACTGCAATTTGCTATCTTTTAATATAACGTTGGCATCTGGAAAAATATTTTTAATTGCAGAGGTTACTTTTTCTAAATCCTCAGAAGGATTAACGTAAGTTTGAACAATTATTTCTAAATCTTTATTATTATATTTATTTTCGTTATTCATTCCAGTATTTAAATAGTTATAATGTCTTTTGCTTCAAATTTTTAAATTCGTTAATCCATTTTACAATAATTTTTTCTACATTATTTTTAAATTCTGTAATTGTAAGAGCATTATTAGATATTACTTCATCCGCTAGTGCAATTGCCTCACTAATTCCTACTTCCATTTCTCTTTTATCTCTTTGTATAAATTTTTCATAATTAGAAGGAGAATCTGATCTGTCTCTTTGCTTTATATGATCAAATCTTGTTAATGATGATGCATGTATGGCTAATAACTTTACAAAATCTAAATCTTTTAATATTTTAAATTCTTCATAACTTCTGATTCCATCTATTGCAATAAAATTTTTATCATCATCTAATTTTTTTATCTTTTGCAAAATTAACTTTGCAACTATTTCATTACCGTGCTCATATCTTAAATTCTTCATTAACTTTCCCAGATTTTCATCCGTTAATTCTATTTTTTTTTCAATCGCTTTTTCTCTTATAATGTCGCCCATTATAATAACATGAAAGTTTTTTTCTTTGAGCAAATTTGCAACAGTTGATTTTCCTGCTCCTGGCATTCCTGTCAAACATATGATAAATCGATTTAAAATTTTGATTATCCCTATTTCATCAACTATGAAACTTAATTTATTTTTTAATGAATTACTTTGATATAATACTTTGAAGGATATTCAACACAATAAAATGCGTTTGTTTGTTGCAATAGATATAAATAATATCGCTATCGAACAATTTCAAAATTACCTTATTAAAAAATTCAATTTTAATTCTCTTTATGTTAAACCAATTAAAAAGGATAATCTGCATATTACAATAAAATTTTTGGGAGAGAAAACCGACCTTGAAACAAAAGATATTGTCTCTGATTTAACAAAGATTCATTTTACTTCTTTTAATATGGTGTTTAATAATATAGGTATTTTTCCACATATGAAATCTCCTAGAATTATTTGGCTTGGATTAACTGATGAAAGTTCTAAAAAATTAAATGATATTTATTTTCAAATAAATGGCGTATTAAAAAAATATGATTATGAGAAAAACAAAAGTACTCTTTTGGATTCTGATACTCAAAAATTTTTGCCACATCTTACCATTTTTCGAATTCGTAATAATTATCTGATTCCAAATTTTATTTCTTCTTTTTCAGATAGAATTATTTTGGAAAAAGAAGTAAATACAATTAGTTTAAAAAAAAGCGTTCTTACCTCAAGTGGGTCTATATATTCTAATTTATTTAATATTTATGCAAATAAAAGAAATGCATGAAGATCTACATAAATTAATTGATAAAGTGGTGAATAATTGTATACCTACAGAATCAGAAAAAATTCATTTAAATAACATTGCATACAACATAAAAGAACGAATTACAAATCTTATTTCAAATAATGATAAGGAGTATTCTTTTGTAACTGATGTAGTCTTTGGCGGTTCTTTTGCAAAGGGAACCTGGCTCAAGAACAAGACTGATATAGATATTTTTGTGAAATTTAATAATCAAATAGATCTTGAAAGTTTTGAAAATTATGGAAAAGAAATAGGATTGAAATCATTAAAAGACTTTTCTCCTTATCTTAGATTTGCTGATCATCCATATGTTGAAGCATATGTTGAAAATGTTAAAATTAATGTTGTTCCCTGTTTTGATGTTGAATATGGCAGTTGGAAAAGCGCTGCAGATCGTTCTCCATTTCATACAACTTATGTTATTAATAATCTTGATGACTATAAAAAAAACCAGGTTAGATTGTTAAAAAAATTTCTAAGATCTTTAGGTATTTATGGTGCAGAAATATCTACTAAGGGATTCAGTGGCTATGTTAGTGAAGTATTAATTATAAAATTTGGTTCATTTTTATCGACATTAGATTATTTTTCCAATTTTTCTGTTGATAAAAAAATAATTACCGTGGATGATGTTTCTGTTGATGGCAAGAATCTAAAATTCAATAGTTTTTTAATAATAGTAGATCCTATTGATACCAACAGAAATTTAGGTGCTGCTATTTCTCCTTTATCCATTGGAACCTTTATTCAAGGCTCAAGGATGTTTTTAAAAAACCCTACAATTGATTTTTTTGTTGATAACAAACTTGGTTATAACGACCAATCTCTGATAGGATTATTGTCTTCTAATATTTTGATAATTGAAGCTAAATTTAGTTTTAGAGCACCTGATATAATTTGGGGACAATTGCAAAAGTCTATTAGTTCTATTTCAAAATTCATCGAGTCTTATGGATTTAAAATCCTAAAAAATAGTTGTTTTACTGATGAAAGAGAACATTGTGTATTGGCATTTTTAATGGAATCTGTAATCATTTCTAAATTGCATAAACGAATAGGGCCAGATATTTTTAGAGAGAATGATGTTGAAAAATTTATCCAATCTAATTTGGACTCTAAAATAAAGTGGTTATCTTGTGATACTCGAATAAATTGCATTCGCTCAAGAGATTTTACTGATGTTAGAGAATATTTGAAATTTGTTTTTAAAAATAAACACCATCTGATTGGTATCCCTAACGGATTAAAATCTGATTTTCTCTCTACAGCACAAATATATACTATTGATCAACAAAAAAATATTAGTGAGCATGTAAAGCATACTATATTTGAATTGTTGTATACCGATACTAGATTATTCTCATAAATTTTTTATAACGTCTCCTAATTTGATCAATCTTATATGCTATCCTAAATTTAATGCAGTTAATTATACTACAAAAATCAAAGATCTTTTTTTATTAGATTTAAAATTTATTCTATTAGAAGGTAATACCGTTTTATATAATAATAATATTTTGGGTAAAGGTTGTGAAGGTCTGGTGCTAAAAGTTGAAAATATTAAAAATGAAATCATGGCTCTAAAAATTAAAAGAACTGATTCTTGTAGATTTAGTATGAAGAATGAATTTGATTTTTATAAACTTGCAAATATGTATAAAATAGGACCTAGGGTATATTCTTATACTTTTGATATGTTACTAATGGAATTTCTTGAGGGTTTTTCTATAGAACAGTGGTTTTTAAAAACAAAGTTGGACTCCTATATGATAAAAACAGTTGTTATTAGTATTTTGAATCAATGTTTCATTTTGGATAAAATAAATTTAGATCATGGACAATTAAATAAATTATATAATCATATAATAATTTCTCCAGATGATTTAAAATGCACAATTATTGATTTTGAGAGTGCAAGTACATTTAGAAAAGTTTCAAACTTGACTTCTGCTTTTCAGGGATTATTTTTTAAAGGTATTATATCTAAACAAATACAAAAATTTATTGACTATGAAAATAAAAAAAATGAATTTTTAAAATTATTGAAAATAGTATAAAAGAAATATTTCTAAAGAAAATTTTGATTCAATAATTTCATTAATTTAATTTTATTCTATAGATTAGAGAAGTAGTAGAAAGATGCTTTGTTTATACTTTCATCTTCCTTATAGACAAACCGAAGGGATAACACAAGGCCATGCTAAAGGAAAAGTACTTTCCATTCCTAATTACAGCACGATAAGCAGAAGAATAAACAGGTTAGATATAAAAATAAAAGATGTAGATAACAAAAGCAAGGAATTTGAAGACCAATACATTGTCATTGCAATAGATAGTACGCGGTATTAAGGTTACAAACAGAGGTCAATGGATGAGAGATAAATGGCATGTAAAAAAGAAAGGATATTTAAAAATTCATGTTGCAGTTAATATAAAGACCAAGAAAATCCTTTCGATGAAAGTAACTGACGAGCACGTTCATGATAGCAAAGCGTTACCAGAATTCGTTGAGAATATTATAAAATCTGATGACATGACCGCCGCTGCAATAGGCAAACTATTCGGTGATGGTGCTTATGAAGGTAATGATATTTTTAGATATCTGGCAGACAAGAGAATCTAGCCTTGCATTAAAGTAATAAAGAATGGTAGAGGGTAGAAGACATTAATTTTCTCTTTTATAATATCTTTTATGACACTTCCAAAAGGTTATGTGCCTCCTAATAAAAAAGAGCAGATGATAAAGCCAAACAATTAGTACAGCAGCAGATGATAAAGCCAAACAATTAGTACCAGCAGCAGATGATAAAGCCAAACAATTAGTACCAGCAGCAGATGATAAAGCCAAACAATTAGTACCAGCAGCAGATGATAAAGCCAAACAATTAGTACCAGCAGCAGATGATAAAGCCAAACAATTAGTACCAGCAGCAGATGATAAAGCCAAACAATTAGTACCAGCAGCAGATGATAAAGCCAAACAATTAGTACCAGCAGCAGATGATAAAGCCATTTCAAAAGGAAACAATACCGAATTAACCCCTCCAGAAAATTCATACAAGAAATTTGGACTTCAAAATGATGTTGATTATGCTTTGTTATGGGATGAAATGAAAAAAGCGTATATGCAGACGGTGAAAGAAGCTACTATTTCTTATTTCAGATTAGTGGATTTTTGGATGAAAGATTTCAAAAAATAATTTTTTATATCTGAATTATAAAATCTATTTCTATGGGGGAACCTAGAGGCAAACTATTTACTCCTATTGCTACTCTTGTATGTTTGCCTTTTTCTCCAAAAATATTTATCAACAAATCTGATGCCCCGTTAATTACTTTTGGGTGTTCGGTAAAATTTTCATCACTATTTACATAACCTGTTATTTTTATTATTTTCTTTATTTTATCTAGATCGCCAATCAAACTTTTTAAATGAAATAATGCATTTAAACAGCAAATTTTTCCTGCCTCTTGGGCTTCTTCAATTGATATATCCCTACCTACCTTTCCTTTATATTTTAGTTCATTATTGGGTGATTCTATATCTATTGGAATTTGACCTGATATAAAAATTAAATTTTCAACCTTTGTAATCGGTATATATGATCCAATTGTTGCCGCTGATCTTCCTTTGGGAATATTTAAGTTTAGTGAAGATATTTTTTCCTCGGGTGTCATCAAGTTGTTATTTTTTTCATTTATTAAAAAGTTAATCTTTTTGCTGTAGGAACCTTTTTAATATCTTTACTTTTTTTTGTATTTATGTCACAGGGGGATGACAATCCAAAAATTACACCTAAATACAAAAAAATAGGTACACTCGGTCTATGTTTTATTGTTATGGGAGCTTCCTTGGCAGTAATATACATATTATGGGCATCTTTTGGTCATATTGGTCCTTCATTTTCTTCAGATATGGTAAACAAACAACAAGCTACATTGAGAGCAGACTATGGGTTGCCAAAACACCCTATAATTACCGATCCGAAAGTATTGCAGACTCCTCCATCTCTTCGTAAATTTATATCAGAAAACAATACAAATAATACAACTAAATAATTGATAAATATATAATAAATATAATCATTTTATTGTTGTATTTATGCCCCATGATGTGAAAGAAAGAAAACCTAATTCTCTAATAAATGAAGATAGTCCATATTTGTTACAACATGCTTATAATCCTGTTAATTGGTTTCCTTGGAATGAGGATTCTATTCATTTAGCTAAAAAAGAAGACAAACCAATTTTTCTTAGTATCGGATATAGTGCATGTCATTGGTGCCATGTGATGGCTCATGAATCTTTTGAAGATACAGATATTGCAAAAATAATGAATGAAAAGTTCATCAATATTAAAGTAGATAGAGAGGAAAGGCCAGATATTGACGATGTTTATCAACGAGCATGCCAAGTAGTAAATGGTAATGGTGGCTGGCCATTGTCAGTTTTCTTAACTCCTGATCTAAAACCATTTTATGTAGGTACTTATTTTCCGAAAAGTAGTAGGTATGGAATGCCGGGATTTGGTGAAATTTTAAATCAGCTCGATAATGCTTATAATTTTAGAAAAAACGAAATCAATAACACAACTTCCGAATTTATGGATTCTCTTATTAATTCTTCAAACAATATTTTGATAAATAAGAATCTAGATATCGATAAATCCATTCTAGATGAAGCAGCCCTGAATCTTTTACATTTGGCTGATTTCACTTATGGGGGATTTGGAATGTCTCCTAAATTTCCTAATGTTTCTAATTTGCTATTTCTATTGCGATACTATGATATTTCAAAAATAGAAAAATTCAGAGATTTTGTAATACTAACAAGTGAAAAAATTCTATATGGCGGAATTCATGATCATCTGGGTGGTGGTTTTTCTCGTTATTCTACAGATCAAAAATGGCTTGTTCCTCATTTTGAAAAAATGTTATACGATAATTCATTACTAGTTGTCTTATTTTCAGAGGTATATCAAATAACCAAGGATGAAAAATTTAAAATAGCTATTGAAAAAACATTGGAATATATATTAAGGGATCTTTTAAATGAAGACGGCGGTTTTTTTTCTGCACAGGATGCAGATTCAGAAGGCGAGGAAGGCAAATTTTATTTATGGTCAAAAAAGGAAATTTCGTCAATAATAAAGAATCCTTTACATTTAGATATTTTCTGCGAGTATTACAATGTATCTGAAGGGGGAAATTTTGAAGGGAATAATATATTGAATGTAAAATACTCATATCAGTACCTTTCAAAAAAATATAATCTAAATTTAAAAGATATTAAAAATATTATCGAGGAAAATTCTTTGAAGCTTTTTAATGTCCGCGAAAAAAGAATCAAACCTCAAAAAGATGATAAAACTATTCTTTCATGGAATGCTCTATCTATATCCTCTTTTATAAAAGGCTATAGAGTTACTGGTAATGAACTTTATTTGAATACGGCCGTAAATGCAATAAAATTTATTGAAACTAAAATGAAATCGTCAGATGGTTCTCTCTTCATCGAATTTATAAAAATGGTATATCTAAAATCCCTGCATATTTGGATGATTATGCATTTTATATTAATGCACTTTTGGATTTATTGGAAATAAAACCTGATATTCGATATATGGAATTGATCATACAATATACTGATTATTTGATAAAGAATTTTTGGGATTCTGATGAAAATAACTTTTATTATACATCTACTTTTCATGAATTACTTCCAATTAGAAATAAAATACTTTATGATTTAGCTATTCCTAGTGGTAATTCTATATCTGTTTCAAATTTTATTAGACTTTATCATGTAACTGGGAATAATGATTATCTAACTTTTGCTGAAAAAATGATGAAATTTTCATTATCGTCGGCTTTAGAAAACCCATTTGGCTTTGGTTGTTTGCTATCTTCTGCTTATCTTTATATAAAAAAACCTATAGAAATTACCTTTTTTTGCAAAAACATTCGCTTTAAAGAATCATCCATGCTTAATTTTATAAATACAGCATTTATTCCAAATGGGATCTTTTCTATTATTGATGAAAATTGTAATTTGAAAAAGCTTGGAAAAATATCTTTTATTCCAGAACAAATCTTTGCTGGATAAAAATTCAACTCATAGGTGGATGAATTTGTATTAATATGCAAAGATTTTACTTGTACACCTCCTATTACGGATATTGAAAGTCTAAAAGATATTTTATTTGGTAAATTGTCAAAGGAAAGGATTAAATAATTTTTTCTATTAATATATTTATATTGTTGTCTTTTAATAATTCAATTATTTTCCCTTTA
Source organism: uncultured Nitrososphaeraceae archaeon (assembly GCA_963838615.1). GTDB lineage: Archaea > Thermoproteota > Nitrososphaeria > Nitrososphaerales > Nitrososphaeraceae > Nitrosocosmicus. The sequence continues at coordinate 3,498 of CAWISD010000103.1, read as the reverse complement.
TTTTATATTTTATCTTTTCTCTTATTCTTTAACTTTGTAGATTATTCTTTTGGTCAAATTAATAATACTGATAATAACGTTAATAAAGCTAAATTATCTAGTGATAAAGCACTTTCAATAATTGATTCATTAAAAGGCTCATCGCTACTTGATTCAGTTGTAGGCGGAATGGGTAATTTTTCAACCTCTGGTATTAATAAATCCAATAATGCTGATGTTAAAATTGGATTGTTAAATGATATCTGCTAAAAATAGTTCTCTAATTGTCATTGATCGAAATGTAACTATGAATAATACTCATAATAAAACATCATCCTGCACTAAAATCTGATAATAATATTATCAAAAGCAATAGAGAAAATATGCAATCTTTGCTTGATTCTTCCTCATCCTATGTCTGTTCAATCAAAAGATTATATTCCTCTTTATAGCTCTATGCCATCAAAAATTTCCAATGGTACCATTTTAACCAAACTTCCTTGTGATAATAATAATAAACCCATATTACAAATAGTAGGATCATCTGCTGATAACAATATTTTTCCAATACATCTTAATCTTATTCCAAACTTGTCAAGGTCAGGAAGTATGTGCATGTATAAATCTATATTTCCAGATGATCTTTCTAATTCGTTATATTCTCGTACTTTAACTAATCTTTATCTCTATAATACTTTGGATATTCCAATGGAAGTACCTACAACAACTTCTATTTTCATAGGTATAGATAAACTATCTATGTAATTCCTTTTTAAGTTATTATATGGAATACATTATTCCACCAGAAACTATTGGAATGGATTCTAAATTTGAAAGTTCTTTTATTCTTGCAATTATGGCATTAAACCAAAGACTATCAATACCTTGACTCCAAATTGTTATTTTTTTATAATCTTTTTCTTTTCCATGGTGAAAGAAACCTTTACAGTCTTCTACTGTCATATTGTTATATTTTTGGCTTATTTCTTCTATAGCTACTTCTGCTTCTGCAGGTAAATATAAAATTGTTAATGTTGGATATGGTATAGTGTCTGCAGAAGCAGATGATGATGATGCGTCATTAGCCATAATTTTTATTTATACAAGACTTATATGATTATTTCGTTCCCATTTAATTTTAGAGTCATAGAAAATTAATAAAGACTATATGTTAATTATCTATAACGATAGTATATATGAATGCTGGACAATTTTCAAAAAATATCCTTGATTTGGATGAAAATATTTTATTTGTTGGTATCGTAGAAAAATCTGGTCATCTCAGTATAAGCAATCAACGGGTTGCTGTAGATGAATATTTAAAAGGCAGAAATCTGGAAATGATTTATTCTCAATCTGTTTATGTGACAGATTTGAGGAAAATGCTCTCAAATTCATTTGGCAATTTAAATTCTATTAGTTATGTTTATGAAAAGTTGAAAATATTATTGTTTCCAATTAAGGATCACGTTTTGTTGGTATTTATTAATAAAAATATTAAAACAGATGATATGGCAAAAAAAATTCACAACTATGTAAATTCTGTGGATGGTCTAGATCTTTATTCGGTCTGACTCATAATTGTTTTATCATATTTTCTAATTCTAATTTTTATAAATAATGCGGATTATCAAATATATTAAAAGAAATTAATATCTATTTTATTTCTAATTTCTCTTTTTCTACAAGATTTTAGGGGACTTGATATTTGTTTTCTAAAAATTTATTTATATTTGAGATAAATATATTCCTCAGCTTAAATTCTTAATAACGCTAATTCGTAGATCTCATTAGTAACTTTTTGATACCAAGGTTAAAGTGTTTAGTCTTGTAATATTTAGAAATTAACGATTAGATCTCTTGCATAATTACGCCTAAACAGCTTTATGACCGCCATTTCTTCTATGAAATGTCCACTCTTTGCTTTCCTATGATAGGTTATCAAAAAAACCACCGCTTTTCAAGTCATTTACCGGCCTTACACTACAAGAATTCGATGATATTTACGATAAAGAGATAACAAAAAGATATGAAAAACATGAGATCAAGCGTTTATCCAAAAGAAAAGACAGAGAAAGGGAAAGAAAGTTTGGTGCAGGTAGGCCTTTCAAACTAGATACAAGAGACAGATTTTTGATGCTTTTAGTGACTATCGTCTTTACATCCATGAAAATCTCGTTGTAAGTTGGTACTCTTTGATATCCTGTTTAGCCATCTTTAAATATATTTTTCATTCTAATAAGGTTTTTCAAATATAGCTAACGCTAGGAATATGTATAGGCAGCGATAGCAGATGACTTTCTGCTTTTTATTTATCGATGTTCTAATTTCCGTAGCTTTCGTTCATATCTTTGCTTGTTCATGTATCTATAAAGTTCGTTTCTGGTTAGCATATACCATATAATGACTAGTAATTCTTTTGCTGTTGTTGCAACTATGGCTGTAGCATGACCTCTCCTATTTTTTATTCTATCATAAAATGTTCTCAAATGAGCATCGTATTTTATTGCAGTAGTAAGTGCGCATTGGAAAGTATCCATCGCAGCCATGGTGAGCCTTGTTTTGTTATTCCACCTGTTTTTGTTTTTCCTGACGATTCTCTTGTACTATACCAATTAGCATATGTTCTCTAAATTGCATCTCTTAATAGATAGTTCATCATATCAAGATTGAATCTTTTTGTTCTGAAATAGGCAGATATCTTATTCTTTAAATCTGCAAATGATGTATAATATTTTAGGACAAGCAGATCTCGCTTGGCTATACTCCATACCTTTTCCATTACCATAAATTCAGGTGATGCAGCAGTGGGAAGATATACTGGAATTAGTGTATCCTTGTTATCTTCAAAATATTTGATTACTTTCTTGCATGTATAATGAGGCGTTGCTTTATCCATAAACAAATAACATTTTGGAAATTTAGCATGTATTTTCTTTAGATAATCAAGAAATGTATCTCTATTGAATTCATCGTACTGTATGAATAGCTGCTTCTCTTTCTTCTTCTTCTTTCCTTCCATGCTTACGGCACCAAAAACACATGAACGTTGGTGGTGCGAGCCTTTTACTCGGACTATTGGTCTTTTATCTTGTACAATCCAAACGCGTCTTACAAGAGAATCATAAAAGAAGAATGATTCATCTAAGGATACTACCGTAAATCCAGCAGCGTCTTCTTGTTCTTGCGGTTGCGGTTGCGGTTGTTTATCCACAAGTATCTGGAGAACCTTTTTTTGAAAATCTTTTTTTCCTCTGGGGATGCAGTATTAACATGTACTTTTCTTGGTATCTTTTGCTTAAAGCCCCATTTACGAAGGATACGGTATATGTGAGTATAGTGATATTTTATACCGCTTTTCTTTACAATTAACTCTTCTGCCTGTTTTGTTGTCCAGCCCTCTTTGTGAGTTGGAGGATAGTTCTTTCCTTATGCTAAAACTAACCTCTTATGACATCTCTGGCGATCTACCGCTTTTTGTTCTATCTTTTAATCCACCTATTCCTTCTTTATCATATC
>CAWISD010000102.1:0-58154 GCA_963838615.1 uncultured Nitrososphaeraceae archaeon | reverse complement strand
ATAAATCAATTCTAGATGAATCCGCTCTGAATCTTTTACATTTGGCTGATTTTACTTATGGGGGATTCGGAATGTCTCCAAAATTTCCTAATGTTTCTAATTTGCTATTTCTGTTGCGATACTATGATATTTCAAAAATAGAAAAATTCAGAGATTTTGTAATACTAACAAGTGAAAAAATTCTATATGGCGGAATTCATGATCATCTGGGTGGTGGTTTTTCTCGTTATTCTACAGATCAAAAATGGCTTGTTCCTCATTTTGAAAAAATGTTATACGATAATTCATTACTAGTTGTATTATTTTCAGAGGTATATCAAATAACCAAGGATGAAAAATTTAAAATAGCTATCGAAAAAACATTGGAATATATATTAAGGGATCTTTTAAATGAAGACGGCGGTTTTTTTTCTGCACAGGATGCAGATTCAGAAGGCGAGGAGGGCAAATTTTATTTATGGTCAAAAAAGGAAATTTCGTCAATAATAAAGAATCCTTTACATTTAGATATTTTCTGCGAGTATTACAATGTATCTGAAGGAGGAAATTTTGAAGGGAATAATATATTGAATGTAAAATACTCATATCAGTACCTTTCAAAAAAATATAATCTAAATTTAAAAGATATTAAAAACATTATCGAGGAGAATTCTTTGAATCTTTTTAATGTCCGCGAAAAAAGAATCAAACCTCAAAAAGATGATAAAACTATTCTTTCATGGAATGCTCTATCTATATCCGCTTTTATAAAAGGCTATCGAGTTACTGGTAATGAACTTTATTTGAATACGGCTGTAAATGCAATAAAGTTTATTGAAACTAAAATGAAATCGTCAGATGGTTCTTCTCTTCATCGAATTTATAAAAATGGTACATCTAAAATCCCTGCATATTTGGATGATTATGCATTTTATATTAATGCACTTTTGGATTTATTGGAAATAAAACCTGATATTCGATATATGGAATTGATCATACAATATACTGATTATTTGATAAAGAATTTTTGGGATTCTGATGAAAATAACTTTTATTATACATCTACTTTGCATGAATTACTTCCAATTAGAAATAAAATACTTTATGATTTAGCTATTCCTAGTGGAAATTCTATATCTGTTTCAAATTTTATTAGACTTTATCATGTAACTGGAAATAATGATTATATAACTTTCGCTGAAAAAATGATGAAATTTTCATTGTCGTCTGCTTTAGAGAATCCATTTGGCTTTGGTTGTTTGCTATCTTCTGCTTATCTTTATGTAAAAAAACCTTTAGAAATTACCTTTTTTTGCAAAAACATTCGCTTCAAAGAATCACCTATGCTTAATTTAATAAATACAACATTTATTCCAAATGGGATCTTTTCTATTATTGATGAAAATTCTGATTTGAAAAAGCTTGGAAAAATATCTTTTATTCCAGAACAAATCTCTGCTGGATAAAAATTCAACTCTTGATGGTGATGGTGGTGATGAATTTGTATTAATATGCAAAGATTTTACTTGTACACCTCCTATTATGGAAATTGAAAGTCTAAAAGGTATTTTATTTGGTAAATTGTCAAAGGAAAGGATTAAATAATTTTTTCGATTCATTATTATATTGTTGTATTTTAGCCGTTCATTATTTTCCCTTTATTTTATCTCTTTGTCTTTTCTCTTGTTATTTAACTTTGTAGATTATTCTTTTGGCCAAATTAATAATACTGATAATACCGTTAATAAAGCTAAATTATCCAGCGATAAGGCACTTTCAATAATTGATTCATTAAAAGGCTCGTCGCTACTTGATTCTGTTGTAGGTGGAATGGGTAATTTTTCAAACTCTGGCATTAATAAATCCAATAATTCTGATGTCAAAATTGGATTGTTAAATAATACTGCTAAAAATAGTTCTCTACTTGTCATTGATCGAAATGTAACTATGAATAATACTCATAATAATACATCATCATCACCTGCACTAAAATCTGATAATAATATTATCAAAAGCAATAGAGAAAATATGCAATCTTTGCTTATTCTTCCTCATCCTATGTCTGTTCAATCTAAAGATTATATTCCTCTTTATAGCTCTATCCCGTCAAAAATTTCCAATGGTACCATTTTAACCAAACTTCCTTGTGATAATGCTAATAAACCGATATTACAAATAGTAGGATCATCTGCTGATAACAATATTTTCCCAATACATCTTAATCTTATTCCAAATTTGTCAAGGTCAGGAAGTATGTGCATGTATAAATCTATATTTCCAGACGATCTTTCTAATTCGTTATATTCTCGTACTTTAACCAATCTTTATCTCTATAATACTTTGGATATTCCAATTGAAGTACCTACAACAACTTCTATTTTCATAGGTATAGATAAACTATCTATGTAATTCCTTTTCAAGTTATTATATGGAATACATTATTCCGCCAGAAACTATTGGAATGGATTCTAAATTTGAAAGTTCTTTTATTCTTGCAATTATGGCATTAAACCAAAGACTATCAATACCTTGACTCCAGATTGTTATTTTTTTATAATCTTTTTCTTTTCCATGGTGAAAGAAACCTTTACAGTCTTCTACTGTCATATTATTATATTTTTGGCTTATTTCTTCTATAGCTACTCCTGCTTCAGAAGGTAAATATAAAATTGTTAATGTTGGGTATGGTATAGTGTCTGCAGAAGTAGATGATGATGATGCGTCTGCGTCATTAGCCATAATTTTTATTTATACAAGACTTATATGATTATTTCGTTCTCATTTAATTTTAGGTCATAGAAAATTAATAAAGACTATATGTTAATTATCTATAACGATAGTAGTAATATGAATGCTGAACAATTTTCAAAAAATATCCTTGATTTGGATGAAAATATTTTATTTGTTGGTATCGTAGAAAAATCTGGTCATCTCAGTATAAGCAATCAACGGGTTGCTATAGATGAATATTTAAAAGGTAGAAATCTGGAAATGATATATTCTCAATCTGTTTATGTGACAGATTTGAGGAAAATGCTCTCAAATTCATTTGGCAATTTGAACTCTATTAGTTATACTTATGAAAAGATGAAAATATTACTGTTTCCAATTAAGGATCACATTTTGTTGGTATTTATTAATAAAAATATTAAAACAGATGATATGACAAAAAAAATTCAAAACTATATAAAATCTGTGGAAGGTCTAGATCTTTATGCGGTCTGAATTCATAATTGTTGTTCCATTATCATGTTTTCTAACATATTTTTATAAATTATGTGGATTATCAAACATGTTAAAAGAAATTTACACAATTATCAGATAGGGGCATTAATGATAGGATGCTTTCATAACTTCAGATTCTTTGTATTTATCCTGAATTCGATTAACATGTTCTGATTGTATATTATTTTATTGATATTGAATTGGAATTTTCCGCTTTACAGTCATAGTACATCATTATTCTCTATTGAAAATATATACTGCTTAACAGTTGTGTAAAGAAGGTTGTATGTGCATCTGTAAACTAATACTGCTTGTTTTCAGCAATAAAATTAGTGTCATATTTTTTGTCGTATCTTGAAAATTATAAAATTAACAAATCTAAACGAGCACAATCAATTTACATTAATGAGTAGCCAATTATTTGAGGCTTGGTCATAATTCAAATCTATTTTCAATGCAGTCATATAGCTTAAAGCTAACCTCTTGAATATGATTTTGATTAAAACTGTCCCAAAGATTAGCTCTTGATAGGATTAAAGGAATCCATCCTTTTTAACATTCTCTATCTGATAGGTTGTATACCATGGCCTAGTGTACCAAGGAGAAACGTGGTAGACCGTATGTATATTCTCCAACGGTAATTTTGAGATGCTTTATTGTAAGAATATGGTTTAGAATCGATTCAAACAATGCATTACATACTTTTCTTATTATGGACTGTCAGTATAACCGTAAACTAGCATTAGCCTGTGGTCTAATAACAATACCATGCAGTAGACGTAACATTTGATAGAAGACTAAAGACCATTTCTACAGATATAAAAGAAAGGATATCAACAATGGGATATCTGTTTGTTGCAGAGCGATTGGTAGTTGACCCTTCTATAACAGCAATAGATATACTCTGATAAAAGCAAATGGTCATGTATGGCATAAATCATCCATGAAAAAAGGAATAGTACCTCGTTCTGGCATTGATACAGATGCAAGGTGGTGGGGCTATAGTCATACCAAAGGATGGGTTTTCGGATACAAGCTACATCTAACATGTACAACAGCATAGGCGATCTTGTAGTACCTCTAACTGCAGCAGATGTAACTACTGCTAATGTGCCAGACAACAAGATGTATGTTCCTTTAACATCCTCATCCTCATCTTCTTCTGTATTCTCTTTACCATCTTTACGTTATATGGTGGCTGACCCTGGATATGATGCTAAGAAACTGTATGGATATAGCAAAGGATTGGGAATAGATCTGGTTTGTCCTGTAGAAAGATATGAAAGTACTTCCAAGAAGAGGCTTGAGATTGTATGCTTTTATCAATCGGTATTGGGGCAAGCAATCTACAGTCAGAGAAGAATATCGGTAGAACCATTGATAGAACATATCAAATCAGTCTTTAGGATAGACCCATTACCAGTACGTGGATTTCAGGCTATATCTGCAATTGTACTTTTGTCTGTTTTATTGTATCAGTTAATGGTATACTATAACTGTAAGAAGAATACATCTAATCCAAAGTCAATAAAGTATATGCTTGGAACTTGGTAACAGGAATAATAGGATAAAGACAAAGGATTTGGAATTATGACCATGTCTCAATTATTTACACAACTCTTGTAGACTAATTTGTTATAAACCTTATCAAATTATTTAGCGATTTTGCTAGTTGGTATATACTCGTGTACAGTTTCTTATCATTATACGCTGGGTAAGCCACCATATAACCTACAGATAGGAATGGGAATACACATGAAGAAGGTATCAAAGAAACATACATTTGGTTATCCTGTACATTAGCAGTAGTTGTATTTGATGTTAGAGATACTATAAGAGGGCCTCTGCTGTTTGTAGTAAATATATTTTATATTCAAAAACTCATCCTTGATTGGTATGGATTTATCCGTATGTACCTTGTATATGTATTGATTCCAGACCAGGTACTATTCCTTGCTTCATATAGATGATTTATGTCATTTACGACGACCATTTGATTTTGGGAGAGTATTTTAAATTGCTGTTATGGATGAGTTAATAACTGCTTTGTTGCATGATTCGAAATACGGTTAAGGATCTACCTCATTCATACCAAAACCAATGAAATTATGACTATTTGTGTCATCTTCTTACCTATAAAACGTTAATAAAAAACGATTTACTGAATCATGCAACAAAGCAGTTAATAACTACTACTAATCCTTGTACAATACAAATATGTTCCATTGTCGATATTCTTTCTTTATCTGTAGAAATGATCATGATCTTTTATTATATGTGTTTTCTAGGTATTATCATGATTAGAGGTTAGTTTTAGTCTGTATGCTGGTATACTTACAGTCTACCTGTTTTTCAGAAAAATATGTAATGCATTGTTTGAATCGATTTTATCCCGTAACTATCTTTACAATAAATCATCTTAATGCTATTGTTAGATTTCAGATACCAAAAGGTATTGTATAATATTTTTATTTTATTTTATGACTTGATTAGGAATTGTCATCTTTTTAGAAATACAATGATGCTAATCATGAAAAATCTAATATATATCCGGTCTTCTGTTTCCTTGGTATAACAGTAAATAGTTTACAACTCCACTAATATACAGAATGTTAAAGATGGATTCCTTTATCCATTTAAGGTAAGTATAATTTGAATCGTGTTCAAAATCGAGTTTAAATCCAATTTCTCAATCATATTCAGAGGCTAGTTCAAATCTGTTATAGGGCCTCAAGAGGTATTTGTATTACAACCAAGTCTTATATGTTAGTAATATGAGAAAAAATATGGTTTTTTTTATTGATTTATTTTAATTTATTTTGTTATGAGAAAACGTATATAAAGATGTGTTGTTTTTATGCGTGATATTTAAACATGAGTCGTACATAGTTAATTTAAGGGTAATTCATTCGAAAATGGTGTCTTTGGTGTCGTTTTATAAAATTTTAAATATAAAATAACTACTTTGAGGTTTGCGAATGATTGATGTCTGAAAACCATAATGTCCCAAAGCAAATCTATTTCTTTCTCTTCAAATTTAGTTTTCCGTATATACTTGATATCAACAGCAAGCATTCAATAATTTTTATCTATCTCATTATAACTGCATATATGTCAGATCTATGAAAATGGTGATTGTTATCTAAAACGGCAAGAACAATCTTCTTTGTGGTATTACATAAGCAACAAATATGACGACATTAGATAATATAAGATAAAAGAAAACTCGTAGAATAAATTAATCGATTCATTATTTTAGGGTATATATTTTCAGATTTAATAAATGAAATATAATTCTCAAGTTCTCCATCCATCTTAAACAACTATACCTATCTACCTACTTTTATTGCCAGTAACATTAACTTCAAGCCCTTTGTAATAGGTATAATGTGTTTGAACAAAATATACTTTTAAGTATCTATAAAAATACCAAAAGAAAATCATTGTAAGTGTTAGAATGTAAAAGAATATCATTTTAAAATTTATTGATTTTATCCAATATGTATTCTATCATTAATCTTATTTCAACACTATATTTATCCATTGTCAAGGTTCTAACGAAGATAATTCATCCCCATCACAATAAAAGTAGATTTAGAGTATGGTAATCTTGTTTGCTAAATTTTTCAAATAAGTCATTAAAGATAATTATCTTTGAACTTGAGGTAAAAAGCATTAATTATTGAAGCGGGCCCGGAGGGATTCGAACCAGCAGAGTTTTATCGATAATAATTCATTAACATTCTTCTTTTTATTGATTATCTCTTTGGTTTGTACTTTTGTATCCATTTCCCAAGTTGAAACAGGATTTCTTGAAATAAGATATAACCTTTCCAAAGTTATTCTTAAAGATTGATTTAAAAAATAAAAATATATATTATAATCAATATATTATGAGGTGTTCTGTTTTTTGAGTTCATAAAAGAAATAGAGTATTTAAGATGTAAAATTATAGTTAAGAGAAAAGAGCAGTTTTCAAATATGGTAAAGAAGCGGTTATAAAAATATCATTGTAAGTCTGTCCAAAAAATGATAAAAAGAAATGGTGAATAAGCTTATGAAATGAGTTATATATCAAAGCATCATCATTTTTTCTATATTTCCTAAACAGATAAATTAATTAATAAAAAAAATATTATAAAATTATGTCTTTTCTCCGTTATAGAATAAGGCGATTACGAAAATTTACTTATAATAAAATCTTTATTGTAACTAAATATATATTGCTTGTATACTTGAGAATAAAGATGTTTTTTGGATTATATTAATTTTAAATGAAAATAAATATATAATTAGTCTCAATAACATTCAATAAATGGTACTTAATTAGTCTATTTATGGATTATCAAAAAATACTTGATGCTATTTTTGCTCTAAATAGCGATATTCGTTATGCCGGATTAATAGATGAAGCCGGTACATTAATAGCTGGAGGCATGCGTCACGGGATTGATTCTATAGTTGATCAGCCTAGCGAAGAACTATATTTAACACATACAGCTTTAAGAAAATCTATGCGTGAGCGTTTTGATGATACTATGGGACAGGCCCGTTTTGTATATGTAGAACGTGAAAAATTAGCTTTATTAACTTTTTATTTAGATAAGAAAATGTTACTAGTTACTTTGGAACCTAGTATGGATTCCCGTGTTGTAATGGATGTAGCTGAAGATATATTGGATATATTTAGTGGAAATAAAATCACAGAGTAATTATTTTAATGTGATTTACTAGTATTCATATCTTTTATATTATATTATGCATTGCTATTAAATCACTACTAAATAATTCTAATTCATTGGGTATCGTTATTTTTATTGGGTCTTTTAGTGAAAGTGGTTTGTTTGTAATGTTAGAAATTGTTTCTTTTTTCTTGTTCCATATTTCTGAGTTAAATTGTATTATTCTTTGAGTTAACAATGTCATTTCTTGAAAATCGTTAGTTATTTTAGGAAACATTTTTTGATTGATGATTTTCTTATTTAGGTAAATCTTTGTCCATAATTCATATGTTATAAATGGACAAATCGGTTCTAATAATAGTAAAATACTTTTAAAGCATTTATGAATTGTATATAGTGCAGATTTTCTATCTTCATCTTTGATTTCATTATAAACACGTGACTTTATAAGTTCTATATAATGTGCTGCAAAAATATTCCATGTAAACTCTCTTATTGAATTTGATGGTATAAAAAAGTTTAATTCATTATATCCCTCAATACATTTTTTTGATAAATTATCAAGTTCTGCTAGTATCCATTTATCCGTTGAATTAAGTTTTTGTGGTTTATTTTCCTCATCTATTAATTCAAAGTTGGAAATGAATCTTCCAATGTTCCATAACTTTGATAAAAATTTTTGAGAATTAATTATTTTCTGCTCCGAGCACCTAAAATCATAGCCTAAATTTGCTTCACTTGCAGACCACAGTCTAAATGTATCTGCGCCATATTTTTTAATAATCGGTAGCGGGTCGATTACATTTCCCTTACTCTTGCTCATCTTTTCACCTTTGTCATCCACTCCATATCCCATTATCCAAGCACTTTTCCATGGTAATTGTTCTGTAAGATATAAACATCTGAGCATAGTATAATATAGCCATGTTCTTATGATGTCTTTTCCTTGGGGTCTTATGGTAGTAGGATATGTTTTTTTATAAAAATTATCGTTTTTATTAAATTTGGTAATATAAAGTGGGCTTATGCTAGAATCCATCCATGTGTCGAAAATTCTTTCTTCACCTTCAAATTCATCATTGTTACAATTTTGGCATTTATCAAAAGGTGGTTCTTCTTCCCATGGTCTGTAATATCTTCCTGGTTCTGGAATATTTGGATATTTGCATTTTTTGCAATACCATATTGGAATCTCTGTGCCATAAAATCTTCTCCTTGAAATCGGCCAGTCAATTGAAATTGAGTTTAGCCAATTTAAGAGAATCTGTCTATGCATTTCTGGATAAAATTTTATTTTTCTTGAATATTCAAATAATTCTGATTTAAAATCTACTTGCTTTAAATAATAATCTTCTAAAGAAATTATCTCTATTGGGGTTTTACTTCTTTCACAGATGGGTGTTCTATGTAAGAATGTTTCAATTTTATATATCAATCCTTGTTCCTGTAGTTCTTCTATAATTTTATTTCTGGCTTCTTTTAAAGAAAGGTTTGAAAACTGTTTGGCATTCTCTGTTGTTTTTCCATTAGAATTAATAGATTTTATTTCCTTCAGCTGCAATTCTCTGAATAACTGAACATCATTAAGATCGCCATAGCTACATACCATGACTGCTCCTGAACCAAAGTTGGTATCCACAGATTTATGATTTATTATTTTGACTTCTCTATCAAAAATTGGTATTTTTAAATTATTTCCTTGCTTTTCTCTATATCTTTCATCCTCTGGATTTACAATTATTGCTTGACAAGCAAAAAGTAGTTCTGGCCTTGTAGTTGCTATTATAATAAATTCTGTACTATCTTTTAGAAAAAACTTGATATACACCAATTTTGTTTCCTTATCTATATAGGTAATTTCTGAATCAGCTATAGTTGTACCACAATCAATACAAAAATTGTTAGGTCTATCTCCTAAATATATTAGACCCTTTTTCCACATTTCAATAAATGTTGATTGGGTGAGTGTCCTGTATTCTATTGAATCGGTGTGATATGTTTCTTTAAAATTTGCACTAATTCCCAAGCTCTTTAATATTTCTAAGAATTCTATTTCTGTTTCATCAAGTGTATGTTCACAAAGTTTTAAAAATTCTTTTCTATTCATATTTCTCATTCTAATCTTGTATTTTTTTTCAGTGTAAATCTCTACAGGTATCCCGTTTCTGTCTATTCCTATAGGAAATATAACATTAAATCCGTTAGATCTGGCTACTCTTGCTATCATATCGATTTGGGAATAATGAGCTGCTGCACCAATATGCCATGGCTTTCCAGAAGGATATGGCGGAGGCGTGTCTATAACATAGTAATTTTCATTTCCTTTAAAATTATCATCATTTTCATAAGTATTATCTTTTTCCCAGTTATCTAAAATTCTTTTTTCAATTTCAGAAGACCATACTTTTTCTGTAATCTTGGTGCTCAATTTTTAATTTGTAGTATCTCTTATTAATTAGTTATTAATCTTCCTAGCTAGTTCAATAAATGAAATGATTTTATATTTTATTGCCTATTTATTTTTTAATATCTGATAAAATATGAGCTCCTTTGCTAACTCCTTCATAAATATACACCCCAATTGCTTGTACATTATCTGGCATTTTATTTGAGAGCATTTTTATAATTTCTGTTGATAGATTTTCAACAGTTGCTTCTCCCTCAAGTAAAAATGTAGTATTTTTGGGTACTTTTAAATCAAAATAGCCTTTAGGCCCGTCAAATTCAATAAATAGCTGATTATCCTCTTCTTTCTTTAAATATTTTCTATTAATGAAAAACTTGTGATCAATTTGGTTTAATGTTTCTTTGATTATTTTTTTTGCTTCTGAAAAATCAATAACCAAGTTATTTTTCATTTCTCCTATTATTTCTATCATTATAGTTGAAGTATGCCCATGGATTATGGAGCATTTTTCTACCAATGGTAGAATATGTGCATAATCAAATGAAAGCGATGGGTCTTCTATGAAAATAGACCCTATCTGTTTGCTTTGTTTGTTAAAGAAAAAAATACTCTCAAGTTCAGTAATTTTCCCTATATATGATGATTTTCCTATGGCTATTAAATCCATAAATGGAAATTTTTGATTAATATTTTTAAATTCTGCAAGGTCCTCTTCATTATCAATCATTTTAATGAATTTATCTCCTATTTTGAAATCTATATTCAATTTAGAATTCTCTATTGGAGCATTATATTGGTAATTCAATTCCAAGAAATCTAATAATTTTGATATGGAATATGCCGTTCTATTTTTTATTAAATCTTTTTTATCACTAATATATTTTAAATCTTTATCCAACTCTTAAATAATATATTCGATCTCTATTATAATTATTACAAATATATTTTGAAAGATTTTACAAATTTAAAAAGATAATGTCGTTGCCTAAGGATTTATGTGATTTTTTATATTCGACTGTAAATGACTCGATAAAAAATGAAGATAAAGTTATTATAGCTTTTTCGGGTGGCGTTGACAGTACATTATTATCAAAGATTTGTAAAGATTTAAAAAAACAAATATGTTTAGTGACGATCGGTTTTCCCAATTCACACGATCTTTTATTTTCTAAACATATCTCGTACCTTCTTTCTGATTCTCAAAATCATCTAGTATGTGAAATAAATGATATAGATTTTGAAGCCTGTCTAAAATATGTCATGTCTAAAATATCTTGTAATTGCCTATCGCATATAGAAAATTGCATAGCTTTTTTCTATTTGAGCAAGATAATTAAAGATAATAACCTGGGAGGATTTTTTTTGACAGCCAATGGTTTAGATGAATTGTTTTGTGGATATAATAGATACAGGTTGTACTTTGATGATGGATATGATCTGATAATGAAATTCATGGAAGAAAGGTTAATTAATGAATTTCATTTAATTAGCGAAATTACACATGTGATTGGAGAAAGCGGAATTAAATCTATTCAACCATTCTTAAATGATGATTTTATTGCTTTCGCAAAAACAATTCCGTTGGAATATAAAATTAAAGGTTCTGATGATCTTTTAAGAAAACATATTATAAGAGAAATTGCGTTGAATATAGGTGTTCCAAAAGAATCTGCTATGTATCCTAAAAAAGCATTGCAATATGGATCTTTAATTCATAAACACCTTGTTAAAAAAAGATTTAAAGTCGATAATGGTATATCTTAAACTTTCATCTAATTAAGAAAGGTGCATAGAATATTGATATTCTATTTTATCTTTTATCATTAATGTGGTATAATATCAAAAATATTAAAATTATCATAAAGCGGTTCTCATTCAATAACTCTATATGTATTATCTTACTATCTTTGCAATATACAGAATTAGTCGCACTTTTGACAAATCTAGATTTCTTTTACAATCAATACATGAGCAGATTTGTCTTTGTTTATATTTCGATTATTGCAATAGGGTGGTGATTATATGAATATTAGAGGGGAACTCAAATAAAATAGTATATTTAATTTGCGTATATGTATAATAATTTCTTTGCTGTGTCTTTAAAATATTGATATTCTATTGCTTTAGCATAACATATGCCATGTAATTTGTACTCTTTATCAACTTGAAAAGAAACTAAGTATAATTTTTTATATAATAATCTATGTTAATCATCATACAAATCTATTGTATATAATTGGGTTATAAACAAAAGAATTATTAATATCTTATATAAAACTAAAATCAATGAAGAGTACATTAGCAATTTTTGCTATATCTGCAATTTTATTATCTGGGTTAGTTTTTCTACCCGGTGTCAATATGAAAGCCTATTCACAAGCTCAACAAGCCAAACAAACCAGTCAGCCTATAAGAAACTTGGTTTATGTTGCCGTTGAAAAAAATCTTACTTTACCAGATGGTACAAAATTCAATGCATTAACTTGGAATGGTACAATTCCAGGACCAACAGTTCGTTTAACTCAAGGTGATATTGTACATGTTACTATTGTTAATCCTACCGGTAATAAATTAATTCATAGTTATGATACTCATGCATCAACCATAAGTGCAGTTCCTAACTTTGGTCCAATAAATCCAGGTTCATCAAAGAACTTTACATTTGTTGCATCTCAACCAGGAGTATTTAAAGTTCATTGTGAAGGAAATGGTGTATTAACAATGGATCAACATGTATTTTCAGGAATGGTAATGACTATGATTGTTGATCCAAAGAATGGTTATACTGGATATACAACAGCTGATGGTGTAACTGGAGCTAATCACACTGTATCACCTAAAGCAAAAGAAGTTGCATTCCAATTTTCAGAGTATTATTTCGATAAAAAAGGTAATTATGATTCAAAAGCAATGTTTAATCACAATGCAACATCTGCTTGGATAAATGGTATACCATTTGGCTATGATCCAGTCATCACTAAAACAAAAAACGCTACAACATTATTCTTTAAAGTAGGAGACCACGTTAGATTCTTCTTGCTTAATCACGGAGATCTACCAGTCAACTTCCATATCGTTGGTGAATCTTTAGATAGAATAATTGATGGTAGTGTTCTTGCTGGCATGGGCAAACAAACCTATACGGTAGGTGGTTCTAATGATGCTATTGTTGATGTTACATTTGATAAACCAGGTGTTTATGCATTTGTAAATCATGACTATTCACAATTATTCAAAGGTCAAGCAGGTTTGATTGTAGTTGATGGTCCAGATAACGCTATTAGTAAATCACTAAAATTAAAAGATGACAGCAATCCATCCAATGCAATTCCACCAGTAGGTAAAGATAGCATTCCAGTAAAAACTAAACCATATATGCTCGGATCACCATTGAAATTGACATCAGTATCATCAATACAAAAGACCAAAACTGGTCAAAAACAATAATTTTTTTATTTTCTTTTATATTCTATTAAATTTATGATTCTATTATTAGATAGATTTTGCATATATTTTCTAATAATGAAAAAGTATTCATTAATATATTGAAATATTTAATAATATTTACTGTTTAACTTAAATATCCCTTTATATCCGATACTAGCAATAAAAATCCAAATATTTTGTCCGTTTTCACTTTCTCCTTTGATTCCTTTTATGGGTAATTGGTTATTATTATTATAACATTTCCATGGTGTATTATACCCGGCAGCCGGTTAATACACTAAAAGTCACTGTTATTCTTAATTTGCCCGCGATCTCTATTTACCGAATTCGTGTTTTTTCTTCTAATGATTATTACAATATCTACTGTATCTTTTCATTAGTCAATTCTTTGATCTTTTGATTTACCTTTCATCAAAGTTCAATTTCATCTGCACCCTATTATTTTGCCAAAGGTTTTTGAAAAACCATTTCATATCTTGTATACAAATTTGCATATATTATCAAATATACTATTTTAGATTGTCCCTCTGTCAACTTCTTTATCTTCGTTTATTTTGCTTTTTCTTTTTCTTTTCATAATATAGTTATTTAAGCCTGCAACATTCGGAAATAGATTTATCTTCATTGGATGGCCATTACTACAATCAAAACCAGTAACGGTAAAATATTCTATTGTATTGACTCTTCCAAGTTTTATATCTATTGTGATTTTATTATCTTTTCTGTTAGTTGGTAATTCCTAAAAATCAAATTGTTTATCTATATTTATCAAATGTTAATGCTTTCATTTCTTTATAAATTTATTTTATTTATGATAAAAATCTTACTAGAAATTAGCAATAATAATCATATCAAATGCAAAAATATTATATTTTGGTATAATTATTAATGAATTTCTATCCTATTTTGACATTAATATTTACCATCGCTGTTTCTAGTTCGATTATCCCAAATGCATTTTCAATTACAAATCAAAATAATAGTGTATTTTTTCATGAAGAAAAATGTAATAATGGTTCTTGTATTGTAACAACCTGTGATAATGGACAACCCTGTAAGACTTCCACTGGCTCTAATAATAAAACTTCCACTGCTGTTGTCAGTAAATTACTTGCAAATCTCCTTCCATATTAGAAAAAGTTGATGAGGTAAATAATTAAATATTTTACAACAGGCTGTTCATTTAGCGTTTAAATTTTATCTTTAATTAATCATTCTATTTTCCTAGTAATTCGGAAATAGAACACCTATGGAAGTGTATTATTTGTGGTTTATATTTTTATTTTTCAGATCTTTCATTAAGGCAATTATGGGAAAGTTTACTTGCTATATCAAACAAAATAACATTCTATTGGAAACCGGATAAAAAAAGTAAAACATAGTGGAAGTCTAACAAAAGAAAAATCATCGAAGAATATGTTATCAATTGACCATCATAATTTGGCTCTCGACTGGTTTTATCGTGGATTGTTGTTAATTTATGATATATAGAATTTTTTAGAATAGGTATTTCAAAGAAATGGCGATGTTTGTTGTGGAACATTTTCTATCAGATGTTTTTGAATAATATCTTTATGTCCTTTTCAACCGATGGATGTACTTTGATATCTACCACTATGCAAATTTTGAGACTAAAATATAGTCATTTCTCTTATAAGTGCAGTAAAAAGGTAAAAGCAAAATAGTATATTAATGATAGAATCAAAAGTTTTATTGATTATTCTCACATAGAAAAAAGAAATGAAAACTAAAAATTATTATTAATTGGATAAATCTTTTTGCAGACTATTGTAATAAGGAGTCGGGACTTTGTAAGCAGATCCTTGTAAAAGTGTTTCTTTTTTTATAATTTAAAAAATTACTATTAAAAAATATGAATATTATCAAAAAAATATTTTTTATGATAATATTTTTTTTATAAATATTTTAATTATAATTTTTAAGTATAAAAGGAATAACTTTATAATCTACCAAAAACCTTCTGTGAGCGTTGGTAATTAATACTGGTGATACAACATGGATGCTAGTCTCCACTGGGCTTGTCATGCTGATGACACCTGCTTTAGGTTTTTTTGAAGCAGGATTGCTCAGATTAAAAAATTCATTATCTGTAATAATGCAAACGTTTGCTGGCCTTGCATTGTTATCGGTCTTGTGGTTTATAGTTGGATTTACTTTAACTTTTGCACCCGATATTCATGGTTTTATAGGGAACCTATCTTGGCTTTTCTATAATAATGTTCCATTTAATGATTCGATTTCTTATGCGCCCACAATACCTGGAATTACCTATGCAACATATCAGATGATGTTCGCCGTTATTACTCCATTATTAATTACAGGTGCCTTTGCGGAACGTATGAAGTGGAGCGCTTTTTTTATATTTGTAATTGTGTGGAGCTTGGTAATTTACTATCCACTTGCCCATTGGGTATGGGGTGGTGGTTGGTTAGCCAAAATAGGGGTTGTCGATTTCGCAGGAGGTATAGTAATACATACCAGTGCGGGTATGGCGTCACTAGCATCAGCACTAGTGCTAGGGCGGCGTAAAAATTATGGCCCGCAGATAATGGTGCCTCATAATCTTCCTCTTGCTGCAATGGGTGGAGCTTTATTGTGGCTTGGATGGTTTGGATTTAATGCTGGTAGTGCTTTAGCATCTGGTGCACTTGCTGCTAATGCTTTGCTTACTACCCAAATTGGTGCATCCACATGTGCCCTTGTTTGGGTGTGTCTTAGCTGGAAAAGATCTGGAAAACCCACAGTTACATCTGTTATAAACGGTGCGGTTGCGGGTTTAGCAGGTGTTACCCCTGCTGCTGGATTTATTAGCGGGCAACATTCCTTCATATTGGGTATTGTTTTAGGATTTGCATCTTATTATGGAATTGTTTTATTAAAAGAAAGATTAAGGATCGATGATGCTTTGGATGTAAGTTCTGTACACGGTATTACGGGTATAGTTGGCGCCTTATCCATAGGTATATTCGCTAGTCAAGTTATCAATCCTGCTGGTCCAAACGGATGGTTATATGGAAATCCCATGCAGTTAGTAATACAAGGTGTAGGTGTAGGTGTTGCTGCTCTTATGGGTTTTGTTGGGACTTTGATAATATTAAAAATAATTGATTATATTGTTGGATTAAAAGTGAACGAAGAAGAAGAAGCTCTGGGACTGGATATATCACAACATGCAGAAACTGCTTATGGAGAACAATGATCTATTATTTGCATATTAAATTTCTTAATTAAAAAGCCTTATTTTTTTCTCATTGTAAAAATATAATGTAATTATCTACTAATATTTTATCATATTGTTTTTATATTATTATATTAATTTTTATTTAATGTCCAGAAATTTATCAATAAATTATAAGAACCTGATGCTGATTTCTGCTACAATAATTGCTAGTTCTATCATTTTTTTTGGTGTTGGCATAATTAGTAATATATATGCACAACCTGTCCAGAAAATTACTATTACACTCAATTCGGCAAAACTTGCACCATTAACAAATGATACTCATGTTCAATTAAAAGTTCTTGTTGGTTATGTAACCAAGGATACCTCTTTAGTAAATACTAAAATTAATGGAATAATGAAAGTATCTGCATTAAATGGAACTTTATTAAAAAGGTCTTCCTTTCCAAATGGTTATATTGTTAGCCAATCGGGTATAATTCCATTTGCAACCTCTTTTGTTGGTAAAACTATGCAAAATGTAAAATTCGATATTGTTTTAACGGACCTAAGTAAGATTAATCCATTATCTAATGTAATTTCATCGACTGTTAATTTTGATAATACTCCTGCTGCTGCTGTTAAAAAATCTCCATTAAGTACTGCATTTAATCCAGTAAAAACTACTCCAGTAAAAACTACTCCCTAATTTTTTTTATTTTATAGTTTAAATATTTACTTTTCTAAATATTCATGTAAAATCGTTTTTATACTCGCTTGTTTAGAAATACTGTTTAATGATATTTTGTTGCAATATGATCTTACGAAATCGTTCAGATAAAGGTAAAAGAACGATATAAATTTTTTACATCTTTTTTAACTGCCAAATTTATGCTATGCATATATGCATATTTTTTATGAAGATAAAAGTCAAAATTTCTACCAAACGTATCTTTTATTCATAAAAAATAGTGGAGCAAAGGCAAAAAATCACATATCTGTACGTCATTTAATGGACATTAAAAAAGAATGATAATATCTGCAAATGTCTCACTAATACATGAAAATTTGTTATCGAACATTCTTAATCAAGACAATGTATGAAATTAAATGTATAATGATCAAGTTGTTTCTCTTAGTGGATATAATATTCTCTATATTTTATTGATTTGGTTAATAGTTTTTTTAATGAAAATTATGTTTATCCATCCAAGGAAACAAATAGTAATATTTGATATAAGATATCTTGACAATGAAAAATTAAAAAAATTCTTATCAGACAAGGTTCTAAATTAAAGTATCATACTTTTTATTATTTTATATTTACATTACAAATTGATAAAGTAATTATATTTGTTAATTCATCATTCCTTTGTTTAATGGATATCCAAGGTATTTTAACTTATTTTGGTAATGTAGGTTATATTGGTATATTCATAATTAGTTTTTTAGGTAGTATTCTTATATTTATTCCTGTACCTTATTTCCCTATTTTAATTACTTCGGCATTAAATAAAGAATTGGATCCAAATATAATCGCCTTATCAGCTACTATTGGAGCAGTATTGGCCAAAAGTAGTATATTTATAGCTAGTTATTATGGAAGAAATCTTTTAAGTAATAAAACTAAATCGAAAATATTGCCACTTCAAAATTTTTTAGCTAAATATGGTGGTTTGGCTGCATTTATAGCAGCATTACTTCCAGTACCTGATGATTTGGTATATATACCATTAGGAATTGCTAAATATAGTGTAAAAAAATTTGTTCTATTTACCTTCTTTGGAAAACTCTTGTATGGATTAATAATTGTATGGGGGGCTGTTATTCTAGGTAGACCTGTAATGGAGCAGATGCTCTCAGTTTCTAATGCTAATAACCAATTTTCTATCATTCTAATTACTGGATTAACTATAGGATTGCTAGTTTTATTATTAATTTTTACTTTTAAAGTGGATTGGACCAAAATGATTGGTAAATGGTTTCCGTGGGCATTGGATAATGATTTTGATGGAAAACATAAAAATAAAAAATAATAATAAAATATATTTATCCCTTTCAATAAAATATCATATATCTTTCTTTAATTGATTTTTATTTTAATGTTTAATAACAAATAGTATCAATTATGATATCGTTAAAAATGTCTAATGATGGTATTGTAGATTTTGATAATTTACTAAAAAAAAGTTACAAAGAACTTGGAATTTATGACATTGAAAATTCTTTGCACCATGAACACCTAATTACGATAGCAAATAAATTTTCACTTTATTTTAAAGATATTAAAACATCAAATCCCTATATTATTGCATTAAAAACTATTGCATATCATTTTCAGTCCAATCATATTTTGATGACCAAAAACAAAATCTATGATTTTTTTGTAATATCTTATAAATATTTAATTTCATCCCTAGGAAAAACAGATAGGAATCAGTTAGATTCAAAATCAAGTATGTTTGATAATATTATATTTGAGATTTGTGATGATGTCTTGAACAATTATAATATTTATGAGGAGTTGATAAAAATCCAAATACCTAATTTAATTGTCGATGTTGTTGCTATTGTATTTTTTAAAACAGACCCTTATGGCAAAAAAGTATCCATTTTTCAAATAAAGTCCTATTATATGGCAAAAAAAGAAGCTCTTTTAAATAAAAACTATTCTTATCCTTCAAAAATTCTAAATATTTCTTCTGAAAATTTACCTTTGGTAAATGCTGTAGATTCAAAAAATTTTCATATCCAAGAAGAAGAAGAAGAAGAAGAGTTATTTCTGAAGAAATAAGAAAATTCACTTCCAAATCCAATCTTGCTTCCATTTCTGTTTTAAATGATACACAATTCCTTGATATTAATATGATATCTAGAATAACTCAGATTACCAAAAGAGATTGTGGTTCTGTTAAAAGATCTTTATCCACTTTGAATAAAAAGGAAATTAAAAAATTATATGATATTTGCAATAACTATAATAAAATTATTAAATACAGTAAATTTGATAATATTAGAGATTTTAAATTAGAGATCGAACAGGAATTGAACCGTTCCTTATCGGATAAACAAATAAGACATTCGCAAATATCCATTAAAAAAGTTCAATTTTACATGGAAAACCTATTGGATAACAAATTTGAACCACATTTGACTCATGGAATAAATCATGTCAAACACAATTTTGAATATGGTTATAGACTAGTAGGATTATTAAAAAATTCCAAATCTGATACTAAAAAATAGAGAAAATGAAAATAAGAAATAACATTTGTTTGGGTTAATTTCGTATATCCATTCTCCAATTCTATTTTACATAATATACTTTATAGTATTGATTTGATTTTATAGTTATTGTAAATGCAATATTTTTATTAGTAAAGCATTTAAAACTTAAATTTCTGTAGATATTTTTTATATCTGCAGTTATGATTTTATTTCCTTATTTGATTTCACCTATTATTATTTGCCCAGATAATATTTCTTATCTATACTAATTAGCATATGTCAGCGAACCTCTCTTAATAGATAGTTTCTCATATTAAGATTGAATCTTTTTGTCCTGAAATACTGAGATATCTTATTCTTTAAATCTACAAATGATGAATAATATTTTAGAACAAACAGATCACGCTTGGCTATATTCCATACCTCCTTTTCCATTACCATAAATTCAGGTGATGCGGTAGTTGGAAGGTATAGAGGAATTAACATATCTTGGTTTTTCTATCAAAATATCGGATTACCTTCTTTGATTTGTAGTGTTGTGATGCCTTGTCCATAAACAAATAGCATTTTGAGAATTTAGCATGTATTTTCTTTAAATAATCAAGGAATGTATCTCCATTGAATTTATCATACTGTCTGAATAGTTGATTCTTCTTTCCCTCAATGCTTGTGTCTCCAAAGATGCATGAATGTTGGTGCGAGCCTGTTACTCGGACTATAGGTCTTTTATTCTCTTTATCAATCCATACCCTTCTTACAAGAGAATCATAAAAAAAGAATGATTCATCTACAGATACTAACGTAAAGCCTTTTTTTTCTCTTCATCTTGTTGTTGTTCCACAAGTATCTGTTCTGTAGTCTTTTTTTTGAATTCCTTTTTCCTCTTTAGATGCGATAGTATTAACATGTACTTTTCTTGGTACTTTCTGTTTAAATCCCCATTTACGGAGGATACGACGGTATATATGAATATAATGATATTTTATACCACTTTTCTTTATGATTAATTCTTCCACTTGTTTTGTGGTCCTCCATCCTTGATTGTTGCTTTCTTTTAGTTCTTTCTTAATCTGGTATACAACCTCTTCTGATAGTTTGGATGGTCTACCACTTTTAGGTCTGGTTTTTAATCCTTCTATACCTTCTTTATCATATCTTTTTAACCAGTCTGAAGCCCAAGCTTTACTGCGATGAAGGTCTCTGGCTACCTGAGCAGCAGATACCTTCCCTTGATAAATTACGTTGAGAACAAGGAGCATCCTTTCCTTTGTTTTCACATCCTGTTCATATCGGTATAACTTTTCAAACGATTCTCTATTGGTAAGAGCCAAATGGATATGGGATAATAATGGATTAACTTAGCTAAAAGGATTTATTAAGAAAATAAACAGATAACAA
This sequence comes from uncultured Nitrososphaeraceae archaeon, assembly GCA_963838615.1. GTDB lineage: Archaea > Thermoproteota > Nitrososphaeria > Nitrososphaerales > Nitrososphaeraceae > Nitrosocosmicus. Next base: position 36,607 of record CAWISD010000102.1, on the reverse strand, counting down.
AAGTGTAGTTCAGATATTTATGTTAATTGGTATATAAAAATATTAATCGTATATACCACAATAAAATTTAATATTATTGCTATTGATATTATTGCAGTTATGATTTTATTATCTATATATTAATGGCGTTTCTAACCTAGGGAAAAACTATGAATCAAATGCATATTTGTTAATAATATAATAAATTGATTACACATTTATTAATGAAATTATTTCCTTTACGATTATGATAATACAAGGCAAATCTTCTACTTTTCTTTTTGTATATTGTGACAAATCCTAAATCTGTTAGGCCATCATAAATTTGTTCTTTTACAATTTATTGTCTTCTTCTTAACGAGTGCCTTTTGTGATTTACTTTATCTTTCTCTCCATCCCTTTCCACTTCTTCTTTTATATATGTATAGGAGATACATGCCCTCGTTTGATTATTCATTGTTTTAATAATTTAGAATTGTATGCTCTGCGAGGATATGGATACTGCAGTTTTTTTTACCTATCTTTTGTTGAAGATGGCAAAAAAGATCGCTTAAAATCTGTATTATCAAATCCATTTGTTACTATTTGTATATATCGATTATTTGTTGATGTTATAATAACCGAAAATGAAATACCATTTTTATTTTATCTGTTTATATGCCTTTTTAAGCATAGTTTGCTTCTATATATGGGAGTATAGCTAGTCATCGGCTCACTAAAGGTGATCTTATAGATATATTATCAAGCAATGTTTATCATATGTATTTGATTCCTTTCTTGTCATAGGATAGATTTAGTAAACTGTTTTACATCTTTTTTTTTCATCTTTCATCTTTGTGAAAAGTTTTGATCGAACCTGTTTTTGAAATTGTCTATGGAGTATAGAGTCAGAACAATATTCATAAGATAACCATTTTCTACTGCAATACTATATATTCTAAGAATGTAGATGATGTCATCAAGCAGTTTTCTAAACGGAACAATTGGACGGCCACTATAGTATTATCTGATTTTTCTTTGAGTAAAATGGTACTTTGTTATACTTCCATAATTTATCATGACCTCTCCTCTTTGAGAATGTGTGTTTGTTAATTTCTGCTTCTGTTTTTGCTGAATATAGGTCACATTAAATAATTTAGGACCAATCTAATTTCTATCTATTTTTGGGTGGACTAGATTTTTAATAGTATTTCATTAATTGATATGGATATTAATTTATTAAAGCTATTGCTCTAATAGGTGAGCCGGAGCAGTTCTTTAATTTTAAGGGTAATGCAATAAAGATAAAATTGTCTTTATTAATTTTATCCAAATTAATTAAATTTTCTATTATTGGAATGTTTTTAGAAGAAAAAATTTTGTGCGAATTAAATTCTTTGTCAAATGCTGGATCAATGTTGGGACTATCTATTCCTACCAAATTTATCCCCACATCTATCAAGTATTCTGCTGCAGAGCTTTGATAATCCGGGATTTTTTTTAAAATATTTATCTTTGAATCTATTGGAAGACCATCCTGTGTGTATTAGTATTGTGTCATTCTTTTTTATATTATATTCTTTTAATTTCATTTATATCAATATTTTCATCGTCATCTTTTATAATTTTTAATACTTTGACGTTATCTAAAATTACTGTTTTTTTTAAAGAAATTTTTTCTGTTGATTCTCCTGATGGGTTAAAATGAATTGGTGCATCAATATGTGTACCAATATGGGTACTGGTAAAAATCATTTCAGAGTCATATCCATCTATTATATAGTTTGACCATTTTAAAATCTTTAAATTAGAAGAACCAGGAAAAACCTGTGTATTTTCATCTATCTCTTGTGTAAGATCAATAATTTCCAAATACTCATTACATTCTCTACGTTGTATTTAGGAATATTTATAAAATTTAAAATCGACTCAATGAATTAATAATAATCAAATGGTAGGTTTTGCAATTTAACCATATTATAGAGTATATAAATAATCTGTGAAAAAACTATTGAAAATATATTACATATACTTTCTATCACTATGACCAATCTTTAAATTTATTTGATAAAGTTAAAAACTAATATTGTATAATATTAATTATTGACTGTTTATTCAAAAAATTCGGAATTACCCGAACAATTGTATATAGGTACAGCAGAGGCTGAGCATGTTGAAATGTACTTGAAAGCAATGTGGTCGATTATAGAAAGCGGTCAAGAGTTGAAAGTAAGTTCTATAGCAAAAGTATTGAATGTAACTCAACCTTCAGTGGTCCAAATGCTTCATAAATTGAATGATTCTCATTTAATTGATTACAAGAAAGGTTCAATAGTTGTTCTTACCACTGATGGAGAGAAAATAGGTAAACAAATGATTCGCAATACTCGATTGTTGGAAGTATTAATGAAAGATGCTTTAAAAATAGACATTGATGAAGAAATGGTTTGTGGAATTGAACATCATATGAAGGAAATATTTACTGAAGCGTTATGTACTTTATTAAAACATCCCAAAATATGCCCACATGGATATCGTATTCCTGCAGGAAGTTGTTGTATGGAAGCATAAAGGTCATAATTTTTAATCAAATATCCCAATCATCAATATAAAAATTTAGATTTAAATTTAATCAAATTAAGATATATATTTATGTTATATCGGCCAATCGCAGTTTTTGATTCCGGTTTAGGATCTTTATCAGTTGTCCGAGAATTAAGAAAAATTATTCCTGCAGAAAATATATTATATTTTGCTGATAGGCTGAATTTTCCTTATGGTAGAAAATCTAAAGACCAATTAAAATCCATAATAATAAAATCTATTAAATTTTTGGAAAAATATAAGCCTAAACTCATAGTCATGGCCTCTAATACTCCATCTGTCCAAATCTTTGAAGAAATAAAAAATGACTTTTCAATTGATATTATACCTACAAAACCTCCTCTTAAAAGGTCGGTTAAATTGAGTACAAAAAATCATATCGCTATAATGGCTTCAAATGGGATATTAAATAGTAAAGAATTTAATTATTTGATAAATAAGGAGGTTCCTCAGGATGTCTTTATTACCAAAATAGATTCATCGGATATTATCGATATTGTAGAAGATGGATCTTTTTTGTTGGATAAAATTCGTACATTCAAAACTATTCAAAAGATAATAAAATCTAATTTTAATGATTCTATTGATGTTGTTGCTTTATCAAGTACACATTTACCTTTTATCAAAAATTATTTGTTGGAACTTTTGCCTTCAATCAAATTTATAGATTCCGCTTCACAGGTTGCAAAAGACACAAAAAATTATTTGCAATTCAATAATGATTTGACTAAAAATGGAACTGGTAAACTTGAAATACTTGCCTCCTCGAACAAAAAAGATTTTCAGTCTATACTTCGGTATATGGGTACAAAAGAAATAATATATGATGTATCTTTGCAGTTTTAAAATTTATTGAAATTTAAATTATTATTTTACATAAATAATGTATTATTATGTTATTTGTGGCTTTATAACATTAGATTTCTTGCATAATTAGCACCATTAAAAATTTAAGAATATAATACATCTTGATCGTAATCAGAAAATTAAAATGTAAATATTATAAAATATTATTGATAATCTATAAAATTTTGTTATGTGTCTAATTATGCAAGATATCTATTATATTTTGTAAGTTATTTACAAATTCATTATGGTATATTATATGTCTAAGGGAATTGTTATTGATTAATACCGTCGTTAGAATATAGAATATTGAATATTGTACCTTTAAATATGTGAATTCTCCTTTAATTTTGATATTTGTCTTATCTGTTTAATTGATGGATTTCAAATGCTGAATTATATATTAGTATAATTACTTGGTAATTGGGATTGTAAAAATCATGTGGATATATAATAAACATTTCAACAAAAATATAATAGTTTGATTAACATTTTTAAGATTCTAAAATTATTTCAAAAATATCTTGAAAGATGATGTAGTGGTTTTACCTGGTCCTTCCTCATTAGACTTGGGAAATTTGATTGCTGATCGTTTGAAATCTTTATCAGTTCCGATTGATCTAAAAATTTTTTCAGATGGCGAAAGTAAAATAAGAATTAATACAAACCTATTAAATAAAAAATGTATCGTGGTTCAATCTACTTATCCTCCAGTTGATTCTCATCTATTGCAAACTTTGATGATTGTTTCTGGTTGTTATGAATCTGGGGCTTCAGAAGTTATAGCTGTTTTACCTTATATGGGATATGCTCGACAAGATAGAAAATTTTTAGAGGGAGAATTTGTTACAATTTCATTAATTGCTAAATTGCTAAAATGTATTAATGTACATAATTTAATCACAGTTAATATTCATAGTATTAAAGCACTTTCATATTTTAATTTAAATATTTATAATATTTCTTCTATCAAGTCCCTTGCTACTTATGCTAAAACCAAATTCGATTTGGTCAATCCTATTGTTGTTTCTCCTGATGTTGGTGGTATTTTGCGAGCCAAAGAATTTTCCGAAATAATACAATTCAAATTTCTTTGCACTAAATAAAATTAGAGATCGAATTACTGGAAATATTGTAATGGACAAAAATTTGCAAGTTGATATTAAAGACCATGATATAATTATTATAGATGATATGATATCTAGTGGCGGAACCATTTTAAAAGCACTAGATCTGTTAAAAAAAAATCAACTGTGGAAAAATCTATGCTATGTGTGTTCATGCATTATCTGATGAAAATTCTATAAATAAATTGAAGACTGCCGGATTAACCGATCTTGTTTCTACTAATAGTGTTCCTAGGTCTTGTTCTAAAGTTGATCTTAGTATTGATATAACAAATGCTTTATCTTCTATTTTCACTCGATTATAATAAAATAATAAATTAATTATAATACCATCATGTCTAATCTCGATATAACTTTTTTGGGAACATCTGCAGCTATGCCTTCGGAAAACAGGTTTCTCTCTTCTATTGTTATTAACAGAAATGGAACTTTATTTATTTTTGATGCAGGAGAAGGCATGCAATATAATTTTATTCGTGCACGATTTGGTTTTAATAAAAAAACTTTGCTATTTATTACACATATGCATTCTGATCATATTTTAGGTCTTTTAGGTTTCTTTCAAACTCTTTCGTTACAAGGTCGAAACATGCCAATAGATATTTATGGTCCCAAATTACTTTATGATTATTTAACCGAAAATTTTAGAATTCTTGATATCAATTTATCTTTTCCTCTTAATATTCATATTATTGTCTGATAATGAAGGAATTCTTGTAACTGATAAAGAATACAAGATTATATTTTGTAGATCCAACCATGGTTATGGTATTTTCTCTTATGCATATTGCTTGGTTGAAAATAACCGCCCCGGAAAGTTCAATATCAAAAAGGCTAAAGAATTAGGAATTCCAGAAGGTATTTTGTATCAAATGTTACAAAAAGGTGAAAATATTCAATTTAACAATAAATTAATATCTTCTAATACTGTTGTAGGTCCATTACGTTCTGGAAGAAAAATTGGTATTTCGGGAGATACTAGTCCTTCAAATGAATTATGCAATTTTTTTAAAAATTGTGATCTTTTGATTTTTGAATCTACCTTTAAATCGACTGAACTTGACAAAGCAAAAGAAAGTTTTCATTCTACTGCTTTTGAAGCAGCAGTTTGGCAAAATTATCAGGAGTACTATAGATTATGCCTTACTCATTTTAGCACAAGGTATAAAGATTTGATTGTTTTATTAAATGAGGCCAAATCAGTTTTCTCTAATGTAGATATAGCCTACGATTTGAAATCTATATCTATCCCATATAGGAATTAGATCATCTATTTTTTATTAGATAACTATAATCTGCTCAACTAATTATTTTTATAAAATTTCTTATCAGTTCTTTTTTATCATTTGATAAAATCATACATGCTTCAACAAGCTCTCTTTCTATAGTTATTTGTTTTGAGATTATTTTTTTTAATTTTTCACCATCTAATCTGTCTAATTTTTCTATTTCTCCATGATTATATGCAATGATGTATTCGTTTATTATTTTTAAAATAAATGATGGTGCATATCTTGATAAAAGCAATATTCCTTCATTAAATAGTATTGTTATTATTATTCTCATCTTCTTCTTTTACATTAAAATTTGAATTTGAAATATATGATTCTAGTAATTTCATTCTCAATCTTATATCTCCTGTTTCTTCAATTGTCGATGCAATAATTAGACCAATATTGGTAAGTTCATAATATGGAATTCCTTCTATCTGAAGGGCTTTTGGACCTCTTTTTATTGGTAATCTTCCTCCCTCTTTGACAACTTGAGCTGGTAATAGCACTTCGTCAAGGTCCTTAAAAATAGCTGAATAGATATTTTGCCAAGCTACTTCGTATTTTTTTGCTAATATATGAGCTATTGAAGTTCTGGTTTTGTACTTGGGATCTTTTTCTATTGCAATATGAGCAATTATTCCTCTTTGCCTTTTTGCTTCTCTTGTTGATTTTGTTTGATGAGTCTTAAACGTATCAAAAATTGCAATATGGTTACCTCTCTTCAAAATTACTATCCGTTTTCTATATTAGTATACTTATATGTACTTTATTTAATGTTAATAGATTAGATATCTTGCATAATTAGCACCCTTAAAAATTTAAGAATATAACACATCTTGATCGTAATCAGCAAATTAAAATGTAAATATTACAAAATATTATTGATAATCTATAAAATTTTGATAGGTGTCTAATTATGCAAGATATCTTTTATATAAAAAAATAAATTCAATAAAAAAATAGTGTAATCTTTAATTATTCCTATTTTTTTGTAGTACGCATTGTATCTACTTGACCACTATGAAGCCAATCTTTTAATTCTTCATGTGATGGTTTTGTATCATGTTTTCCTTGTAGATGTAGATGAAGCAAAACATAATTTACTTGATTTAATAGAACCTTATTGGCTTCGTCACCTTTACGAGTTCTTGTTTTTAAGTCTTCTGGAACAGTTTTCCACCATTCGTCAAATGTCCTCTTTTTTTGAGTGCTAGCTTGTTGACCGAATCCTTTGGGTAATGTCATATTGCTACTAAATTAATTGAATGATGGTATTAAATGTTTTTTAATATTCATTTTTATTTCTCTTTGTAGTAGATTTATCTATCGAGTAACATATTTTAAAATATGCTTGATTGAAATTTATCGTGTTTTGTCTATACATATTGCTATTACTACAAGTTCACTATGTGCTGTTATTCTTATCAATAATATTTTTCTCCTTGCAATATTTTGTTATTCAAAAATCAAGTAAAAGCAATAAATAATTAGAACCCAATTATTCTTTATTATCTCGTAGAAACTTTTTTATAAATAAGAAATTCCTTTTAATACATCAGATGCCTGAATAATACTATGAAATAAAATAGTTAAAGTATATGTATCAATAAATCTGAATATATTATAAATTCAAAAAGCCTGCAAAATGACTAGGTGTTTTTTAATATTCTTTTTATTTCCTTTCATTAGTATATTAATATTTAATATTTAATATTGTGCAGTTTCTGTTGTTATTTTCAATTTAATTAAATAATAGTAATATCTTTATGGCATTAAATAATATGATTTTATTTGATGACTGATTATAATACCGAGAAAAATGTATATGTAATTGTTCATGGTCAAAAACAATTTTTTGAAACCGTAAAATCAAAGCTTTCTACCTTTGGATTTAAAAATGATAGATTAATCCCAGCTGATATGAATAAACCTGGAAATCCTGGTGACTTTGTTGCTATGATTTGGCCGCCGATGGCTCCTAAAGAAATAATTTTTAGTGAAATCTTGGATTTTAATGATAAAAATGGCCAGGGAATGGGTGCTTGGGAATTCCTTAGTAAAAAAGAACTGGAGCGAATTTCCTTAAATTAGAACTCTTTTTTCCTTACTTTTTCTAAAACCATGTGTAAATTGTGAATCATAAACTTTTGAAAATTCATATTTTTTTGGTGATATAACATCCCCTACTATTATCAACGCAGTTTTTACTATTCTTTCTTCTTTAACTTTTTTTGATATCGTTCCTATCGTGCCTTTTACTATTTTTTCTTCTTTCCATGTAGCTTTGTATACTATTGCGATAGGGGTTTCATTATTGTATACTCCACCTTTTAATAGTTCTTCTATAACTCTATCAAGCAGATGTACACTAAGATAAAAAGCCATGGTTGATCCGTGTTTTGATAATTCCGAAATTTTTTCTCTATCTGGAACGGGTGTTCTAAACTCCGCGCGTGTAATTATTATTGTTTGTGTTATCCCTGGTAATGTTAATTCTAAATTCATTGATGCTGCTGCTCCAAGTAGCGATGTAATGCCAGGAATTACCTCACATTTAATTTGGTCTTTTTCTAATTTATCTATTTGTTCTCTTATTGTACTAAAAATTCCGGGATCCCCGTCATGAAATCTTATCGCCAGTTTGCCATTTTTTGTGGAATCTCTGAGAATTTCATATATTTCATCCCTGTCCAATTTTGCTGCATCGTATAAACTGGCTTCTTTTTTAGCCCAATCTAGTATTTCTGGATTTAATAAAGATCCTGAAGATATTATAACATCTGCAATTTCCAATAGTTTTTTTGCCTTTATTGTTATTAGCTCTGGGTCACCAGGACCTGAGCCTACAAAATAAACTGTATTTTTTTGAATCATTTTTTCTTTTTGGCTATCATTATTGAAAAGTATTTATCATTGTTTTCATTGGGATTTCTTGATATTTCTGATAATTTCCTTTTTTGCAATGCTTCACTATTTGTAGATACATCCTGAGCTATAAAAATATCTGAATCTTCTGGAAAACCAGAGTTCATTAATATTTCTATTACATTGTTAAAATGTCTACCATCTTTTAAGAATACTAACGTATCGCAACATTGTGCAGCAATTTTTAACCTATCTAGGTTATAGCATGCAGGTATTATTCCTATTATTTCCTCGCCTTCTCCTATCGGTGTTTTTATTTCGGCTGAAAATGAGAAAATGGATGTTATGCCCGGGACAATTTCAACTTCTATGTCTTTATGTTCTTTAATTATCTCTTTGTAAATATAAATCCAAGTGCTATAAAGAGAAGGATCGCCTACAGTTAAATAAACTGTTTTTTTTCCTTCTCGTATTGAATTTGTTATTTCTATGGTATTATTTTTCCAGTTTTCCTTTAAATTACTAAAGTCTTTAATCATTGGAAAAATCAATTGATGAATTACTGTATCTTTATTAAGAAATTTTTCAACTATTGATAGTGCAACACTAGGTTTTCCTTCTCTAGCTGTTGGGGTATAAATAATGTCTGCATTTTTAATAATATTTATTGCTTTTAAAGTAAGTAAATCCGGATCACCAGGACCACATCCTATACAATAAAGTTTTGGATTTGTCATAAAACCACTTTAAAAAATATTAATTAAAGTTTTTGTATTTTTATTTGGTCGCAGAAAAAATAATCACAGGATTTCTTGAAATCATCATTGTTCCTAGATCTAGTCTTTTTGGATTTTGCAACAGTTACCTGGGTTATATCAATTTCCACTAGTCCTGAATCTTCTAATGCTTTAAGAGTTTTATAAATTGTTTCAATTAATATGGATGTAACAACCAGTCTTCCTCCACTATTTAATCGATCTATTGCTAACTTTATTATTTTCTCTGTATCACCAGTAGTTCCTCCTATAACAACCGCATCTACATTTGGTAAATCTGGTAAAATGTCCTGTGCTAATCCTTGTATAATTTTTATTTTATCTTCCAATCCAAATTTTACTCTGTTGCGATCTGTTAGATCAGTTGCATTTTTGTCTACATCTATTGCATATACTGTGGTTTTTGTTTGAATAGCTAACTCAATTGAAATGCTACCACTGCCACAGCCAATATCTATAGATTGATATCCTTCTTTTAAGCGTAATTTGCTTATTATTATAGATCTTATCTCTTCTTTTGTTATGGGAACATTATCTGTTCTATTAAAAAGCTCATCTGGAATTCCGGGAGTTTTATGTTCCCACAAAAATTTTATGTCCATATTTATATGTTATGCTGATTTATTACCGTGAATATCAATACCATGAAAGTCAATAACATAAAAATAAAAGCAAATATTCCATTTGTTATTAGTTTTTTCTTTTTGTCTTTGGGGATTTGTCCAGCTATTTTTTTGGCAATTATGTATGATATAATATAAAAAATAATTCCAACTACTATTGTAATTCCTATTGTACTAGATTGTTCTGCATGTGGTTTTACTATTATTCCTAATATCGAACCTGCAATAGCTGCCAAAATTGCTCTCAAGTAATAGATTTTATCATGAATGTCCAAGATGCGCTATATTTTTTTTATCCACCTCACATTTAATTCCTACTACTTTCTAATGTATTTGAATATGGGCATTCAAAAATTTTTTACGTTATTATATTCTTTCTGTGTTTATAATATTAGATGTCTATTTCAGAAATAGAACTAAAATTTCTTGTAAATAATATCAAGAAAAATATTGATGATGTGTATTATGTCAGTACTGTTTATCCTATTACAAAGAATTCCTTAATCATAAAATTTCATCATTCTCAAAAGAATGATATTTCATTACTTGTCTCTACTTTGGGAATATGTATTACAAAATATCAATATCCTATAATTGAAGAAAATGAAGCAATAAAAAAAATCAAAACAGAATTGGAGCGTTCTAAATTAATAGATGTTTCTGTTTTTGCAGGAGAAAGGATATTACAATTTATTTTTCAAAATATTGTCGGTATAAAATATTTTTTAATTGTAGAATTATTTGGAAATGGAAATATTATATTGTGCAATGAAAATCTAAAAATTTTAGCTATAGTCAATTCAATAAATGTAAGGCATCGAATTTTAAAACCCGGATTAAATTATTTTCCTCCTCCTCCGAGAGGAGCCGATTTATTTTCAATTAATTTCAATAACTTTTTATCCATTGTTGAGACAAATAAAAAGGAAAAAATTGATATAAAAAGATGGCTTGGACGAAATCTTTCTATTTCAAAGAAATTTATTGAATATATTATTAATAATTCAGAGTTTAAAAATAAGAATATAAATGAATTATCTACAAATAATTTAAAAAATTTATTTGATGGATTGAGTTTATTAATCAAAGATGTTTCTAATGGTGCTGGTAATTATGAATCATGTATAATAATGGATGAAAATAATAATCCGGAAGATATCAGCCCTTTCATTCCATACTCTATAAATTCAGATAGAATTAAAAAATTTAATTCATATTCTGAGGCAGTTGATGAATATTTAAATTATCTTATTATTAATAGTGATGCTTCAAAAAATTCTGAATTAGAAAAAAGAATTGAATTATTAGAACATGATTTACAAGAACAAGAAAAAGCTAAAAGCTTTGTTATTTCAAAATCTAATAAACTGCGAGATTTTGCGATTTTGTTAATGCAACATACAGACATTGTGATGGATATAGAAAACAATTTCCTTAAAAAAATCCTTTTTGATTTTGATGCAAAAATATTAAATATTAAAGGAAAATATTTTTTGGAAATTGTTGACGAAAAAATGCCATTGGAATCGCGGAATTTTAATACTCCTAAACTTTCATCTTCATTATTTAATCTTGCAAAAGAGATGGAAAGAGGATTAATAACCATAGAAAGTTCTCAGTTAAAGTTACAAGAACAAATAGATAAACTAAAACATCAAAAAAATAAAAAACCCTTGTCTAGTGTTAAAGTTTTAACTAATAAAGAATGGTATGAGAAATATCGATGGTTTTTCACAAGTGATGATTTATTGGCAATCGGTGGAAAGGATGCTTCCTCTAATTCTGTAATTATACGACGACATCTTACAGAAAATGATTATGTTTTTCATGCCGAGGTTAATGGGTCTCCATTTTTTGTATTACAAAACGCTAATAATTCTAAAGCTGATATATCTCAAAGTATTTTAGAAGTATCTCAAGCTACAGTATCTTTTAGTAGATCGTGGAGAGATGCTTTGTCAAGCTCTGATGCCTATTGGGTATTTTCTTCCCAATTAAAAAAGGGAGCTCCAACCGGACAATTTCTTCCTAAAGGATCATTTGTGATAGAGGGTAAAAGGAATTTTGTAAAGAATTTGGAGATTAAACTTGCTATTGGGATATCTTTTATAGATGATAAACCTTTGTTGATTATAGGACCATATAACGCAATAAAAAAAAGATCGATATGTATCAGAACCTTATTGCCTTCAGGTTTGGATGTAGTTAAAGCCTCAAAAAAAATTAAAGCTGACTTTGTAGATTATTCAATAAAAAATGATTTTCCAAAAACTTTGGTCGAATACCTTAAAAGTTTATCAATTGATGATATAGTTAGAATTTTACCAGTTGGTCAATGCAAATTATTACCTATCGAAAAAGCTGAATTGAAATATAATTTCGAATTAGTGACAGAAAAGTAATTAAATTCAGGTTATGATGATTTGGTATGGCTAAAGATATTCGAGATGAAGATACAGGAATGACTACTAGAATACTGGTTAGTGATGTTATGAACAGCCCTATTATTCATGCAAAGCCTGATGATGATATTATTACAATATCAAAACTTATGGCCGAAGCTCAAATCGGAAGTATTGTTATTTTGGATAATGATTTACCCTTGGGAATAGTAACTGATTGGGATATTGTTACAAAGGCCGTTGCAAAAGGTTCAATTCCATCTGGAATAAAGGCATCTGAAGTTATGCAAAAGCTGGTAACCATTAATGGTGAAGAGAGTATTACCTCTGCAGCAAGGCTACTAAGGCAACACAGTATAAAACGCTTAGGTGTAACCCATAAAAACAATGTAGTAGGTATAATTTCAGTATCTGATGTTCTAGCAGTTACACCCGAATTATTTGATGTTGTTTCTGAAAAAGCATTGTTAATCCGAGGAGAAATAGGGCGCTCTCCAAGAAATGTATCTGGATATTGTGATGAATGTGGCGAATGGTCTGATTTTCTGCTATATGCAGATGGATCATTTACTTGTGAAGCTTGCAGAGGTGAATAATAAAATAGATTTATGATTTTTCTCTTTTCTCTTTCAAATGATTGTATCATTATTGAAAAGATTAAATCCTTTTTGGGTTTTTACATATAGTCCTATTGTATCGTCCTGATTTGAATCAAGAAGATAATATTATGGTGATTTGGGTTTCATTGATAATTTATTAATTCATTTGTTGTAATTGATCTTGCACAATATTTACATTTTAATCTTAAAGTTATCTTATCCATAATTTCTATTTTAGATTTTAAACCCTCCTCTGTATTTGTAATACATTTTAAATTTGGACATTTAAAAAAACCAATAATTCTATCGGGTAATTGTATCTTTCTTTTTTCAATCAAATTATAATTTTTGATAATATTTATAGTGGCCTTTGGAGCTATTAATGCGAGTTTGTCTGTTTCTTTTTTTTCCAAGAATTTATTCTCAACTTTTATTATATCTTTTTTTTCATGCTTTATGCTAGGAACATTTAATGCTACAGTAATTACATTTCCTTCTTGTCCAGTTATATTTAATATATTAAGTACTAGTAATGCCCTTGGAGATTCGATATGATCTATTACAGTACCATTTTTTATTCTTCGTACTAACAGTTGACTAGAATCAGACATAGAATTATATTTTATCAAATTGTCTAAATACTTTTTTGAATCTCTTTAAATGCCTTTTTTATTATTGACTATTTCTTGATTAATAAAATTTTGCTTCATTTCTTCAACCCATTTATTCTTATTCTTGTAAATTCGTTTTTTATTTCTTGGTTTGCATTTAGTTAGTAGATGTGCACAGAGAATGGGAAAATATACCGAAGAATCTCCATATACTACAACATTTCCTTTATGGGATGTTTTGATTTTTCCCCAACTTTTACCCTCTTGTAAGGTTGCTCCTGATAGTCCTCCTGTATCAGGTCTAGCGTCAGTTAGCTGGACAATAAAATCATGACCGCCTTCTTTTATTTTCAATATTTGATAAAGTGCAGGTCCTGTTTGTTGAAAAAAATTTTTTGGAACCCCTCCACCCAATTCAATTCCTCCTGATTTATCGCTTTTCCATAAAATTGCAGCAGATTCGGCAATATCTTGAATAACATTTATCGATATTTTTTCATTTAACATTAATGGTAGCATGTTCAAACCAACGGATGAATCACTAAGGGCCGGAATGTAAACAGGTACATCGGATTTAAAAGCAGAAACCATAAATGATTTTTCTGAATATTTGGATTTTTCTAAAGCAGCTTTTCCAATGAAATATGATAAATCTGCAGTAGATCCGATTTCTATATTTTTATTTTTCTGATAAATCTCTTGAATATCTTTCTGCATTATTGTGTCTTGAGCTTGAAGAGTTCCATTTTCTTTAATATATACATCATAAATTCTAACGATTTGTTTTGAATATAAAATGTCATCATCCACATCAAAATGCCCTTGTCTTACTGGCAAATCATACGCAAAATGTAGGTCATGATATACATTTGCACCTGTGGTAACTATCCAATCAATAAAACCGTTTTCTATCATTTTTGATATTATTTTTCCAAAACCTATAGGGGTCATTGCTCCTGCAATTGTTAAGCAAATGGTAGCATCCGATTCCACCATTTTAATCATAATTTCAGCTGCTTCTGCTAGTCTTCTTGCATTATATCCTGTTTTTCCAAATAAATCTATCAATTCTGATACCGTCATACCGGCAAATATCTCTGGAGGATCTATTTTATTTCCTGAAAAACTATGTCGATTATTGCTCAATCCACTTTATATAGTAAACTGATTGTATATCTAATTTGATATTTTTATTATATATCTAAACAAAAGAAAGTAATGTATTTAATAATGAAAATTTTACATATTTTTATTGAAGCACGATAAAAAAAAATCAAATATTGACATTAATTCAAAAAATTTCTTATCAAAGATTGTAAAGGATTATGATATTGATGCCTCTTCGAATTTTAATTATATTATTACAAATATGATTGACTCAGGTGGATTTGAAGGGCGGAATCTGGCAAATGGCATAACTATTCTTCAAAATATGATTAATGAAAAAAATTGTACAAAATTTTTATCATTTGTGGGAGCCTTAATTTCGACTGGAAATAGGGGTATTGTTCGAGATATGATTAAAAACAAAATGTTCGATTGTGTTATTACCACCTGCGGATCTTTGGATCATGATATTGCTAGATCATTTTCTTCTTATTACGAAGGTGATTTCCGTCTGGACGATAAATTTCTATTAAGCAAAAACATTCATAGATTGGGAAATATTCTTGTTCCAAATAAAAACTATGGTCCATTAATTGAAAATAAACTTCAACCTATATTACAGGATTTATATGATAAAACAAAATCTTCCAAGGAATTTTCTCCATCTGAAATTATCAAATATATTGGTAGTAATTTAAATGAAACCTCTTTTCTATATTGGGCATTTAAGAATGATATTCCTGTATTTGTTCCAGGGATTGTTGATGGCGCAGTTGGAAATCAAATATGGTTATTTAATCAAAATCATAAAGACTTTAAAATTGACATATTAAAAGATCAAACTCAATTATCTGAATTAATTTTTGATTCTAAAATGACAGGTGCATTTATGATGGGTGGTGGAATTTCAAAACATCATACATTATGGTGGAATCAATATCGAGGAGGCTTGGACTATGCTGTTTATATTACTACTGCTTCTGAGTGGGATGGAAGTTTAAGTGGTGCTCTTGTCACAGAAGCTATTTCGTGGGGAAAAGTTACTTCTGAAGCAAAACAAGTTACTATCCATGCAGATATTAGTACAATTTTACCTTTTATCTATTATGGTTTAATTTCAAAATAAAAATATATTTTTTTTTGTTTTTGTTCTTTTGTTATGAATGAATAAAGAATAAATGTTGGCTATTGTTGTTGTTGTTGGTTTATGAATGTATTAAATAGTTAATTAATAATTATTTTATTTATTCTTGCTGAATTTGGATCTTTAGGCTGGTCCATTGCATTAGTTGATACATTGGCTATTTTGTCTACTACATTCATACCCTCTATCACTTTTCCAAATACTGTATATTGATTATCTAAGAATTTTGAATCGTTTAATACGATAAAAAATTGTGAACCTGCACTATTGGGGTCTGCTGTTCGAGCCATAGAAACTATTCCTCTATCATGAGAAATATTGTTAAACTCTGCATTTACTGTATACCCTGGACCTCCTGTTCCCCATGCTTCTTTATTGCTATCATTTTTAGTGTTAGGGTCGCCTCCCTGAATGACAAAACCTTTGACTATTCTGTGGAAAATAGTTCCATCATAAAATCCCTTGTTAGCCAGGTTTATGAAGTTCTTTACATGATTTGGAGCTTGATTGGGGAAAAATTGTATTTTGATTTGACCTTGCGTAGTTTCGATATCTGCTGTATTGTTAGTTTTATTTGTGGCCATATATGTGATGATATGTTGTTATTGCTTGTAATATTAGATTTGTTATTTGCATTGATTTGTTGCATTATTTTGTGTGGTCTTTGCTGCTGTTGAATTTATTGATGCTGGTGTTAGTGTTATCTGCTGCCTTTGCTATCTTCTGTAGCGTTTTTTGAACTATTGTTCTGTTGGATTATTATCAAAAGCAAAATTGTGGTTTACTTTGTATATCAATACTCCAAAAAATAGCCCTGGATTGTTGCTTACCAAACTCGGTGAAGCATATGCCAATGTAAGAGGTTCTGATGAATTTCCTGTAGGATATTTTATATCTTTTACATAGAAAGGAGTCGAATTTGGTAGGTATGTAGGAGATAGTATTCCTTTAGTTGGATCATAGTATCCTAAGGTCTTAAACGGCATCATGTGACCTAAAAGCGAATCCCAGAACTTTTGTTTTGGTGTAGATAAATCAGATTCTGAATATTTTGATTCATTGAATCCACCTATTGTTATAAACCAGTGTTTTTTGCTTTCATCTCCTCCTCCTCCCAGAGTAAAAATGGGACTTTTATTGACGGGATCGATTGCCGGTAATTTTTGCCCTACCACATATATTAAAATATAATCTGCTTTTAAATTGTTGGCTATTTTCCAACCTTCTTGTTCTGGGCTCATTAACATTTTTGCAATTGTTGAATTCTTGTTGAATTGATTGTTGCATTGTCTGCTAATGTTGTTCTATTTCCAAGAGATGTAATCCAATATCCATAATCCCACCAAGATGCTATTACCGAATCTTTGGGTGTATTTTTTGACATCCAGTGCAGGGCATCTATCCAATCATTTGTTGTTATTCTGAAATTTGTAGCACCATTGGCAATAGATGTAGGAACATCTGCAGAACTTATCCAGTTTGAATTGCTATCATATATCATTGGAATAGTCATCATGACAATTAAAATAGACAGAAAATGCCATGTACACAAAATAATGTATTTTTTGTTTTTACTTTATTTATCGATGACGATTTTGTCTTGCTTTGATTGGGTCCAATATTTTGTTTTTCAGTATCTCTTTTAATTGATGTTATGCTTCTTATTACTTCATAAATCCCAATACTTGACAGGATTACCATACCTATAGATGCAAATACTAGTAGTCTAGCAAAAGTTGCACTAATGTAAATCCCACGTCAAGCCCATTATCAATGCAAAAATCATCATACGATTATCTTTATTTCTAAAAGCAACCCATGCACCTAGTCCTGAAAAAATTATCAAAATAGAAAACTCTCTAAAATAATCTACTATTGTTGGAGTAGAATGTTCTGCGACTGATTGTACCAAACTATTTTGTGAAGATAAGAATGGGTTTATTGCATTAAGATATCTAAATGAAGGTGTTTTATACAGCCCATGTGAAACTATCACAATTCCTATAATGACAAAAATTCCAAAGACTATGACTGTATTTCTGATTGCATTTTTTTCAGAACTTTTTCTTCTCACCAGAGTTGCTACAAATAAAAATCCAGTACTGGCCATCAATAAAATTCCTGGCAATCCCAAGACAAAAGATGTCCCTGGCCTTGGAAAAGCAAGTGCAACTAAAAAAATCGAGATTGTAAATAAAACTGATACCAACAGGGGATTTTTAAGATTATTTGAAACAAATGCAAGAATGAATATAAATATGGCTATCGGAATGGCAAAATATTCTCCACCACCCCATGATGCTAAAGCCAACCCGACTATATATTCCACTAAAGATTGCTTTTGGAATTAAAAATTTATATTTTTTCTCTCTTAATGCAGAAATAAATAAATATGCTCCTCCTAGACCATAAAAAATTCCTAATGGTTCTGATTTAAACCAACCCAGGTTTCCTCTTTGGATTATTGCAGGGCTTACTGCAAAAAAAATCGATGCTATTAACCCTGGGACATTTTTACCTGTTATAGCCCTCACTAATAAGAACATTAATGTTGTGGATAACGACCCTATTACTACCGGAAACCATATAACAAAATCCATCAGCGACATATTAAAGCCAAAAATTTTGTAAAGAACTGCCGCTGTTATATGCAAACCTGACTGAGAAGTTGTTGCTACATCTCTGCCCTCTGGATACCATGACATTGTATCATGCCATTTAAGATAGGCGTTTATCCCATGATCAACAATGTATTGTGTAGCTCTGAAATCAAAAAAAGGATCAAATTCATTTAAAGAGGCCCCATATTTGATGGGATAGGCTCTTAAAATAAATGCAACTGAGAATGATAAACATAATATTACAATTATTAGTAAATATTTTAGTTTAACACCTTTATTTTCTCCAAACTTTTTAAAATTTAAAAATTCTTTTGCTGACATTGACTGTTACACTTTTCCTATATTTTCCTGAGTTTTCTTATTTAATATTTCTTTATCATTACTTTCTTTTGTCTGAATTTTTGATTCATCCTTATTCTATCTCTAAAATTGCTGTTTTACAAACATTTACCATGTTACAATATGTTTCTGCGTCTTTTACAGAGCCTATGATTGAATTATAATGCATTGGTATTGCAATTTTTTTAGGTTTTATAAATTCGTTTGTTGCTCTAGCGGCTTCTTCAGCAGTCATTACATATGTCCCTGAAACCGGAACGAATGCTATGTCTGTATCGATGGTGGCCCATTTCTGGAATTATATCTGTATCGCCTGTATGGTATATTTTTAAATCATTAATGTTTATAATAAAACCTATCTTGTTATCTTCTTTTGGGTGAAAGTTTTTATTTGTATTATATGCATTCACTCCTTCTATTTTTATATTTTTTATCTCTATGTTCTCTTTAGGATTTAGTGGTGTAATCTCGTTTTTACTGTAGTTTTTCTTTAGTGTTTCTACACATTCAAGTGCGCAGATTATTTTTGTATCACTGTTTATTATCTTATTAATATCCTCTAAACTTAAATGGTCAAAATGATTATGAGAAATCAAAATCAAATCTGCATCCTTTTTGTTGTTGTACTCTTGAATTAATTTGAAAGGATCGATGTATATTATTTTATTGTCTGCCTTTAATCTGAAACCATCATGTCCATTCCATTGTATAGTCTATACCATCAATTTCTAACATATGGAAAATGAACTAGAGGATAATTTAAATTTGCTCAGATCTGTTATTATTAGAATGCACATAAATTATTTTATTGTTTTTTAAAGTAATTACATCTGATCCTTTTTTTAATGCCCTTTTTATCAAATTTTTATCTATTGTTGCTAATGGGCATTTTTTCTGTAATGATAGTGCTAGTAGTTGCGAGTCTACTTGACGAAGTAGATTTTGACTATCGTTATCTTTTATATACTGAAAATTTTTATTCTCTGTTTCTTTTTTTATAATTTCTAAAGCTAAATTTGCTATCTTTGATCTTTTTATTTTACCTGTGTGTTTTATTTGTGTTAATTCTCTGATAATTGTTGGATGAATCAAAAATGTTGTTTTTCCAAATTTGAATTCCAAAAAATCCATATTCTTAATCGGTTCGTAGCATAAAACCATTAAAAAACTTGTATCACAAATAATATCCATTTTATTTATACTGTTGTTCCAGCACCAATCAATCTCCATCTATCTGCTATTCTTCTACTTATCGCTACTTTGCTTTTAGGCATTAAACAAACGGGCTTTTTTACCTTTATTTCGATTCTCTGGTTTTTAGAATTTGTAACAGTTCCTGTTGTTACTGCTGTTCCAATATTTAATCTAAGATTTTCTTTAGTTTTTATTGGGTCGACTTTTACCATATCCTGTGTTCCTACTGCAGTATCAAATAAATTGATATCAATGGTTATTTCATCAACAGTATCTGGCAATGTGTTAGGTTTTCCAATCACAGATCCTATTAAAGAATCACTTTTAATAAATGAGGGATCTAATTTTGAACCAATTGCAACTAGTCCTCCGGGTTTTACTTTATCTACTATGCCGGCGCCCAGTAGCTAATGATGCAATTTTAGAAATTATTGGTTCATATTTATTCTTTTTTTCATTATAAATGCCTGGAAGAATTTCTATTTCACTCCAGTTTCAAATTCTCCTTGGATTAGTGCCCCTCCTAATGCTCCCCCTTTGATGTTTTTTATAGGTGTACCAGGTTTATTGATATCAAATGATCGTAAAATATGCATTATTCCTGTTTCGTTATTGATTCTTTCAGGTGTGGGAATATATTTTTCAATGTTTTCAATTAATACATCAATATTTATTTTGTGTTGGGCGGAAATGGGTATTATAGGAGCATTTTCAGCTACACTTCCGCTTACAAATTCTATAATTTGATTGTAATTCTCAAGTGCCTTTTCTTTTTCTGTCAAATCTACTTTATTTTGAACTATAACGATATTTTTTATTCCAAGATACTTGTAATGCTAACAGGTGCTCTCTAGTTTGGGGCTGGGGAACTTTTTCATTTGCTGCAATAACTAATATTGCTCCATCCATTAGGGCACCTCCTGAAAGCATATTTGCCATCAAACTCTCATGACCTGGAGAGTCTACAAAGCTAACCACTCTTGTTAATTGTGCATCGGAATTACACAAACTACATTTTGGTTGAACTGAATAGTTAGAAGGTGGTTCACAATTTGGACATTTATAAAAGGCTGCATCTGCATACCCAACTTTAATGGTAATTCCCCTTCTTAGCTCTTCACTATGACCGCTTGTCCATACTCCTGTAATAGCCTCTATTAAAGTAGTTTTACCATGATCAACATGTCCTGATGTACCAATGTTTATACATGGTTGATATCCATATTTTTGAATATACCATTCAGGTAAAGTATCCTTCCAGTGCAATATCATTTGTATTTTTTCTTTCAAATATTAATTTACTTAAAATTATTTTCTTATTCGATAATTAAATCGAACTTTAAAATTAAAAATCCTTGTTTATTTTTATCCATAAATTATTGGTCTGTTTTAGCCGGCTCGACGGCTATCTCTTTTTCAGGTAGGTTTGTATCTATTAATTGACAATTTAATTGATATATTTCTTCTGTAATTAAATTTCCTCTCACCAGCTTTCTTTTTCTTTCACCTGGATCCAAGTTTCTTGCCCCGACGCCACTTGTCATGAGAATATATTTTTTTACTCCTCCATGAAGGTCTGAACGCATAGGTGTTCCTGACTTATCACTGCCTCCTGTTAGCTTTATCTTTCCATCTTGGAATCCAAAAATCGAGGAGTCCATAACATCGCCGATTTTAGCACCCAATATAGGCTGTGCACTTTTATCTTTAATTTCTCGACTTGTACTATTACCCTTAGAATCTGAAATAACTACTTTAAACTCTACCAAAGTCCTGTACAAATAATTTTTGAGCCTTAATTAATCTTGCTAAAGTTTTATGTAATATGATGGATTATAAAAAAAAAAGCAATGCTAAAATATATATTTTACCTTTACTATTTTTTTTCCACTTTATAGTTATTTATTGTTTAATACTATATCTTGTATTTGTTCAAGTCAAATTATGATTTATGGTTGAGATAATCTGCTGCTTTATAGTCTTTATCGTATAGTGAATAAATAGATTAATATCCTTGTCTATCCAAATTATTTTGAAAATCATCTGCCAATGTTAATACTCTTTCTTTCATAGTTTCTATGTATTTGTCATAATCTATTTCTGTATTGCACTTTTTACAAATTATTTTATTTTTTTCAATATCAAAATTTGCTTTATTATTGCAATAGAGACATTTTGCATCCATATGTATATTATAGATGCGGCCTTTTACTTTTTAAAATTTTTTATTTGATATATCTCTGCAAATTGTTTAAATTATAAAATATTATATTTAATGTTTATCATCAAAAGGGACTAGAGTTATAATATTACGAAAAATAAAGATTTGGCAAAGAAAACCAAAAATATGTGTTTTATTTTTTTTAAATTATTTGAAAATAAAAGATTTAATGGAAGGATATGTAGTGGGAACAGGCTCTGATTATGTTGTGGTGCAAAAAGAAAATAAACGTTATTTGATAGAAATATTGCCTGATACTATCAAAGAATTAAAAAACTCTTCAACGCCATATGGTTCACAAATCGATTGATTATTACGTTTATAATTTTCTTTATATCTAATATAGATAAATAACGATTAAATCAAATAAGGTATTTATATATATTATATTTGAAATCTCTTAAACCTGCTCACATCCATTCTTAAATCCGATCAGCAAAAATCCAACAATCGTCAATCACAATCCCATCAAGAAAATGGAAAAATATAAAATTATTTATAATAAAAAGGCAGAATCTGAATTCTTTGTTGATAATTCAGCTTTAGCCGGTTTTACTGGAGAGCGTATATTGTATATGGCAGTAAGAGAGTTAATAGAAAATGCTTTAGATTCTTGTGAAACCTTTTCAATATTACCGTCAATCAAAATCTCCTTAAAAACATTTGATCAAACTAATGATTTATGGATGTTATCATGTGAGGATAATGGAACCGGGATATCTTCAGATAAACTACCTGTTGCTGTTTGTTCTTTTTTAACATCTGCAAAATATATGGAAAAACAACAACGAGGGCTTTTTGGAGTAGGATTAAAAATGGTTGCAGCCTTTTCTACCAAAGATACTGATTTTCCAATTAAAGTTTGGAGTAAATCGATAGAAGAATCTGATGAATACTATTTTGAGCTTAGAACTGATATCGGAACTAATAAACCCATAGTTTTAAAAAAATCAGTAAATAAATCTGAATCTCTGATTAAAGGTACCTCTGGATTTAAAATACAGGTTATTTTGAGAGCAAGGCTTGTACCAATTACTAAAAATAAGATTTATGATTATGTTACTCAAACAAGTATTGTAAATCCTTATGCGTTTATAACATTTGAAACAGATGATGGAATTTTTACTTTTGATAGACGAACTTCTATAATGCCTGCGCCTGCAAAGGAAATTTTACCACATCCATCCGATATGGATCTTCAAACATTGAAAAAGGCTATTTCAAAATTCGCTGGACAAAAAATAACCGTTACCAAAAATATTATGCTCCTCTTTTCAAAAATTTTCATATGAAAAAGCAAAAGAAATTATATCTTCTGCGCACTTAGATTTAGATTTAAAAAATTCTAGTGTTGATTTCAGTGAACATGATCTTATAAAAATTGTAAATATATGCAAAAAAACAAAGTTTCAAAATCCTAATACTGATCATCTAAGTCCAATTGGTCAAGAAATCCTTACAATCGGAATGATGTCTGAATATACTATTGTTTCTAATAAAAATACCGAAGGCTGGAACTTCTGAAAATAATAGCAACAGTAATATTGTAATGGCTGAACAGATAAAAAAAACAAATAATGAGAATGATGAATGATGGTGATAACAATAATAATAATAAAAACATTTCAAAAAATCAATCAAACAATAATGTCAATACATCCAAGTCTAATTTTTCTGTTAAAGTCTTGCAACCTGTTCTTGCTGCATATACTTCTAGAACTGGAATAATAAATAATAGACCTACAATAATAGAAACCGGA
Source organism: uncultured Nitrososphaeraceae archaeon (assembly GCA_963838615.1). Taxonomy (GTDB): domain Archaea; phylum Thermoproteota; class Nitrososphaeria; order Nitrososphaerales; family Nitrososphaeraceae; genus Nitrosocosmicus. The sequence goes on along the minus strand of CAWISD010000102.1, from coordinate 12,536 downwards.
TTGGCATATGGTGGAGATATAAATTCTTTTAAATTATATAGATTTGCCAATAAAATCCCTCTTCTTTATGATGAAGGATCTGATGTAGCAAGAGAAGTAGTATCAGAAGTAGAAATTAATAAAATGGGAATTACTAAAAAACAAGCTAAAGAGCAATTTTCTACTACAAATAAAGAATCAAAAAGAGATCGCGTTATAGAAGTTTTACCAATTCATATTTTCTTTCATATTTGTTCTACAAAAATTCCTTATAAAACTGCAGGGAAAGAAAGTATTGCATCTGAAGGCGAATTAAAATCCTATATGAAATCTTGTCTTTCAGAACTTTATCGAAAACTAAGTACCCAGATAAGAAAGGAACTTAAAATGAAGGAAGCAGAAAATAAAATGAAATTATATAAACATTATTTACCATTTATAGTGGATGCAATAACAGAATCATTAGGTGTTAAAAATTCTAAATTAAATGAATCTTTCTCTTTATTGATAGAAAAACATTTGACAAAAAAATCAAATGTTAATGAGTGTTGGTAATGATGAAGAATCTGATATTGTTACTCTACAATACTTGTCATTCATGCCCTTCATGATACTCTCTTCTACCGAACCTTCTCCTTCTCATCCTTATCCTCCATTCAAAATATTTAAAATCACAAAAAAAAGAAAATTCAACCGATTTAAATGATCTTTTAAAATTGATATTGAAAATAGAAAAAAACTGAATCAAAAAATAATCTAACAATCTGATCAAAGACGAGGTAATGCCAATCAGAATCACTACATTCTGAAAGCAATCATTTACTAAAATTTCTCTGATTTAAATATATAAAAAAGGAAATCTAACATAATTCATAAAAATAAGAATTAGGGTAACAAAACATACGTCCTAAATAATAATAATAATAATAATAGATCTGAATAGAAAAATTCGAAAAAAAACCTTGACCAATGATATATTCTAAAAATAAAATCAATAAAAAATTAAATCATGCTGATATTCAATCCGACATTAGATTCCTTTCAAAACAGAGAAGAGTAAATAAGGGAAAAATAAAATAATTATATTATAATTGTCATCTGAAAAAAAAAATGAAGTTATACTCATAATTAAAAAAATAATGAAAAAAATCTCTGAAGATGTAATCATTCAAAAACAAATGCCAATTTTAGATTTACCAAAAGTAGGATATGATAATACTGTTTGGTCTGATGAAAAAAGAATGCTTACTATAGGTGATAAAAAAATCGAAGTTAGTCCTGATAGTGTAAAAAAAATACCTACATTTGCACAATATCTTGTTATGGCAAATGCAATAAAAAAATTGCTTGATGAAGACATGGAAAGTACTATTACGAGGAATGTATTATGCCACTCTTAGCAATGTTGGTGATGAAAAAAATAAGCAAAAGTTTTGGAATAATCAAGATAATTCAGATGATGCCATCAAAGCTGTTGAATTATTGACTGGTATACCTAGAGAAGAGTTTTCTGTAACCTCAAACCAAAAGGTATGATATCAGGACCAATAAAGTTGAGGGTTGGTGGCGATATAATTGATTGCAATTTGGGAAGCAGATCTACTTCTCAACTTATTCCTACAAATATAGGAGATGTACAAATAGATGATGTAAAAGCAGATTTTGTTATGGTTGTAGAAAAAGATACCGTTTTAAATAATATTCGAAAATCTGGATTTATTCAAAAATATAATGCTATTTTAATGACCGGCTCAGGAGAGCCTGATCGAGCAACTAGAATGATGGTAAAAATGTTAAACGAAAGTTGGAAAAAACCTGTAGTAGTTTTTGCTGATGCAGATCCTTGGGGATTAGGTATTGCTTTAAGATACAAAATTGGTAGTGAATCGCTAAGTTATGATAGTGATAGACTTGTAACTCCTGATGCTCAAGTTCTTGGAATGATGTTTTCTGATATATATGAATATAATATTCCTGAAGTAGCCAGATTGACAGCTACTGATGAGGATATTAACAGAGCCAATGATATGAAAAAAAAACCTTGGTTACAAAATAAACAATGGCAAAAAGAACTTAATTTATTTTTAAACAAAAAGGAAAAATGTGAATTGGATGCATTTTTTAAACATGGATTTAAATATTTAGCGGAAACCTATTTACCTACAAAAGCTCAGACAAGTAGGAATAATATAAATGTAATAGTAATTATAATCTTTATCTAACTTTGATATTATTTGTATTTAAATTGCTAGTTGATTTCTGAAATAATTTTTTTATCTGTTTATTTTTTTATTGTAGTTTAGAATTATCAAATCATAATGATTTTTTCTTTTGTTTGGATCGCAATTGATATTTCGATTGGATTTTATCTTTATTATATCATATTTTTTATATAATGTTTTTATATATTCAGAATTAGAATTTGATAAAATTACTTTGGCATCCTATATTGTTTAATCTTTCAAATTCTTTAGCTAATTCATTATGTTCCAATATTTCAAAACTTTCTTTAGTATAATCTGTAAAATTTGAGGTTTTTGAAATAGGAAAATAGGGTGGATCTAAATAAATAAAATCATTATTTTCACATTTTGATGTAATATTTTTATAAGCATCACATAATATTTTTACATCATAAATACGTAAAAGTTCAGAACAATCGATTAGTTTTTCTTTATTGCAAATTTTTGGATTTATATATCTTCCATGAGGAACATTAAAGTTGCCTAATCTATTGACTCTGATATAGTCCATTATAACAAGATTTATTTAAAAAAATAAATCTGCCTGCTAATTCTGTATTATTTTTTGTAATATATTCATCTCTAATAAAATAATAATATTTTTCTCTATTTTTATAATAATTTATTTGATGTTCATACAATATATCTATTAGTTCATTTGTATTATCTCTCAATTCCTTGTAAGTATTTATCAATTCAAAATTGGAATCTGATAAAACAGCTTGAAATTTTTTCTGTGTCTGTATCAAATAAAAGAAAAAAGCACCGCTTCCTAAAAATGGCTCAAAGTATCTTTCTATATTTTTTGGAGTAAATTTATAAAGAATACTTGCTAATCTTTTTTTTCCTCCTGCCCACTTTAAAAAAGATGATTTGATAATTTTTTGCAATTGATAATTTATTATATATGTTAAATTATGATTAAATGATTTGATATTTTATCTATTGATTAATTATGTTAAAATTCATAAAAAGTTTTTATTTTAATTTATCTATAAATAAATCAATTTTTATTTTTACTATTGGATAAATAAATAACAGATTTGCATAAATTATTGAAACATATCAAAGTAATTGATCTAATATTTTGAAATTAAACCCAGAACCGGGATGTATGATATTTATTCCGTATTGTAAACCATTTATTTTGCTTTTTAGATGTTTTATTTCTCCATATTTCTGAGCAAATCTTTGTCGCTATGTTATTCATTTATTGGCAAACATTTTCTTAAATCATTATATTTCTGCACTTTGAGTATATAATTATTAAAAATAAATTATAATTCTTAAAAAATATTAAAAATATTTCTAATACTGCTAATATTTTTAACGATTCATGGATTACATTTTTCTATATATACACATTATAACTATATAGTATAGTAAATTACACTAATAAAGTTACATAAAATAAATATACGTGTTATTACTTTCCTAAATTAACAATGAATTATAGTAATACTATTGATAATAAGAAAATTAATACGCTATTGTCATTTTTTGTGATAAGTGCATTAATTTTATCTCCCCTGTTGGCTAGTGATAATGCTTTTGCTCAATCCAATTTTTTTCCAGGACTAACCAATATAGCTAATATCGCAAACCAAGGCATAAACCAAGGTCAATCCAATGCACAAAACGCATTATGTCTCTCTGGAGCTCTCACTGGCCCTGCATGTAACAATACTAGTATTCAAGGCTCAATTTAACAATGGAAGCAATGCATTATCTCAACAAGGCGGAAGCGGTGGCAAAGGCTCTGGTAACTCTGCCAACCAAGGCATAAGCCAAGGTCAATCCAATGCACAAAACGCATTATGTCTCTCTGGAGCTCTCACTGGCCCTGCATGTAACAATACTAGCACTCAAGTCCAAGCAAACACCGGTAGCAATGCAGCTGCACAACAAGGCGGAAGCGGTGGCAAAGGCTCTGGTAACTCTGCCAACCAAGGCATAAACCAAGGTCAATCCAATGCACAAAACGCATTATGTCTCTCTGGAGTCTCTCACTGGCCCTGCATGTAACAATACTAGCACTCAAGTCCAAGCAAACACCGGTAGCAATGCAGTCTGCACAACAAGGCGGAAGAGGCGGTAAAGGCTCTGGTAACTCTGCCACACAAGGCATAACCCAGGGTCAATCCAATGCACAAAATGCAATATGTGTCTCTGGAGCTCTCACTAGTCCTCATGTAACAATACTAGCACTCAAGCTCAATCAAACAATGGAAGCAATGCATTATCTCAACAAGGCGGAAGCGGTGGCAAAGGCTCTGGTAACTCTGCCAACCAAGGCATAACCCAGGGTCAATCATCAAGTCAAAACGCAAATTGTGTCTCCGGCTCCAGCACTAGTGGCTCCTGTAACAATACCAGCACTCAATCCCAATCAAACACAGGTAGCAATGCATTATCTCAACAAGGCGGAAGCGGTGGAGGACATCATAATAAAGGCAACGCAGCTGGACAACAAGGCGGAAGCGGTGGAGGACATCATAATAAAGGTAACTCTGCCAACCAAGGCATAACCCAGGGTCAATCCAATAATCAAAACGCAAATTGTGTCTCCGGCTCCAGCACTAGTGGCTCCTGTAACAATACTAGTACTCAAGCCCAATCAAACAGTGGTAGCAATCGCAGGTGCACAACAAGGCGGAAGCGGTGGAGGACATCATAATAAAGGCAACTCTGCCAACCAAGGCATAACCCAGGGTCAATCCAATAATCAAAACGCAAATTGTGTCTCCGGCTCCAGCACTAGTGGCTCATGTAACAATACTAAGCACTCAATCCCAATCAAACAGCGGTAGCAACGCCGTTGCACAAAAATAATTTTTTTTTGCTTTTTTTATACTACTCTTTTCTTAAATTTTAAATTATTTTATTGATTATTAACAATTATATTTTTTGGAATTTAAATTAAAAAACCACTAAACCTGTTTAAATGAATATATTCGATCTTTATCACCGGAGAAGTCTATGCTCAAAAATAGTGGAATATACGCTTACAATTAATCGGAAAATAATGCGGTGGTGGTGTTCATTTGCTAACTGGAGGAACTAGAAAATTGGATGATAGATATTATTAATATTCTTTACTTCAAATATTAAATAAGATAAATATACGTGTTATTACTTTTAAATTAATAATGAATTATAGTAATACTGTTAATAATAAGAAAATTAATACACTATTGTCATTTTTTGTGATAAGTGCATTAATTTTATCTCCTCTGTTGGCTAGTGATAATGCTTTTGCTCAATCCAATTTTTTTCCTGGACTAACCAATATGCTAACATCGCAAACCAAGGCATAAACCAAGGTCAATCCAATGCACAAAATGCATTATGTTTCTCTGGAGCTCTCACTGGCCCTGCTATGTAACAATACTAGCACTCAAGGTCCAAGCAAACACCGGTAGCAATGCAGCTGCACAACAAGGCGGAAGCGGTGGAGGACATCATAATAAAGGCAACGCAGCTGGACAACAAGGCGGAAGCGGTGGAGGACATCATAATAAAGGCAACTCTGCCACACAAGGCATAACCCAGGGTCAATCCAATGCACAAAACGCATTATGTCTCTCTGGAGTCTCTCACTGGCCCTGCATGTAACAATACTAGCACTCAAGTCCAAGCAAACACCGGTAGCAATGCATTATCTCAACAAGGCGGAAGCGGTGGAGGACATCATAATAAAGGTAACTCTGCCACCAAGGCATAACCCAGGGTCAATCCAATGCACAAAACGCATTATGTCTCTCTGGAGCTCTCACTGGCCCTGCATGTAACAATACTAGCACTCAAGGCCAAGCAAACACCGGTAGCAATGCATTGTCTCAACAAGGCGGAAGCGGTGGAAAGGCTCTGGTAACTCTGCCACCAAGGCATAACCCAGGGTCAATCCAATGCACAAAACGCATTATGTCTCTCTGGAGCTCTCACTGGCCCTGCATGTAACAATACTAGCACTCAAGGCCAAGCAAACACCGGTAGCAATACATGCATGCTCAACAAGGCGGAAGCGGCGGCAAAGGCTCTGGTAACTCTGCCAACCAAGGCATAACCCAGGGTCAATCCAATGCACAAAATGCACATATGTTCTCTGGATCTATCACTAGCCCTTCATGTAACAATACTAGCACTCAAGCTCAATTTAACAATGGAAGCAATGCATTATCTCAACAAGGCGGAAGCGGCGGCAAAGGCTCTGGTAACTCTGCCAACCAAGGCATAACCCAGGGTCAATCCAATGCACAAAATTCAAATTGTGTTTCCGGCTCCAGCTACTAGCGGTTCATGTAACAATACTAGCGTCCTCAAGCTCAATTTAACAATGGAAGCAATGCATTATCTCAACAAGGCGGAAGCGGTGGTAAAGGCTCTGGTAACTCTGCAAACCAAGGAATAAACCAAGGTCAATCCAATAATCAAAACGCACAATGTGTAGCCGGCGGTTCATTGGGTTCTTCTTGTAATAACACCAGCACTCAAAGCCAATCCAACAGTGGTAGCAACGCATGCTGGACAACAAGGCGGAAGCGGTGGGCTAAAGGCTCTGGTAACTCTGCCAACCAAGGCATAAACCAAGAACAATCCAATACACAAAACGCACAATGTGTAGCCGGCGGTTCATTGGGTTCTTCTATGTAATAACACCAGCACTCAAAGCCAATCCAACAGTGGTAGCAATGCACACTGACAACAAGGCGGAAGCGGCGGCAAAGGCTCTGGTAACTCTGCAAACCAAGGCATAAACCAAGGTCAATCCAATAATCAATACGCACAATGTGTAGCCGGTGGTTCATTGGGTTTTCTTGTAACAACACCAGTACTCAAAGCCAATCCAACAGTGGTAGCAACGCAGCTGGACAACAAGGTGGAAGCGGTGGCAAAGGCTCTGGTAACTCTGCCACCCAAGGCATAAACCAAGGTCAATCCAATAATCAAAATGCACAATGTGTTTCGGGAAAAGATGCTATTGTTTCATGCAATAATGTAGAATTTCAAAACCAAGTTAATAGTGGAAGTAATGTGTTATCTCAATTACTTAAAAATAACCTTTTTTAATTTTATATCTTTTTTATAATGTTAAAAGATTTTATTGAAAATTATCATAAACAATTAGATTTTCTTTATGATAAATAAAACCCTAAACGAAGAAAAACTTTATCATTTTAAAAAAAGAGGAGTTCAATTTTTTGATACTGATAAAGATCTAAACTGTCATAATTTATCTAAAATACTTCCATATATTGTAATAGGTGCATCAAATGAATATGTTGATAAAATGAAAGTTCCATATCAAGCAACAAGTTTTATCGCTGGGGAAGTTTATTCTCAAAATAGTGGAATATATGCATATAAAATAATTGGAAAAAAAGGTGGTGGTGTTCAATTGTTAACTGGAGGAACTAGAAAATTGGGTGATAATATTTTTGCGTCTTTACATCGTATTCTTATTGGAAATCGTGCTATTATGGTAACAATAAATAATATGATGGAAAACCGTGATCAAATATGGTCATGGGATTTCTTTGGAAAACATCTTTTGGATAAAAATCTCTTATTTATAACGATCTTTTAAATTTATCCAAGAAATTTGTGGATAAAAGTAAATTTCATTTTATTATATCTATTAGAACATTTGAGAGTATCAACAATTTAAAATTTATTGAATTATATAATAATAATAAAATTGCAATGTTAAATCCTGAAAATAATATCAAAGTTATTATCATTACAACAATTCAAATTTATAATTTTCTTTCAAAATTTATTAAAGAATCCTCTTTAATTTTTTATATAATTACAGGTGAAAATTTTGAAATGCAAACAGGGTTAGAAATTTTAAGAAAAAAATTTGATATTAAATATTTGTTAAATGATGGAGGAAGAATAATGTCAAATTCTATAAGAGATTGTGGTATATTGGGTGAAGAACGTGTTACATTGGAGCCATTTAATTCTGTAACTCTTGATTATAATATTAATAATAATTGTATTTTAGGTAAAAAGGACACTGGTCTTGATAAATCTGAAATTAGCAATCTATTTTACTGGATTCTCAATCTATAAATGATGAAAAGATGAATGTTTATATTTATCCTATGGATGAAAATAAAATTTTTTAATTTTCTTTTACTTTTTCTTTTTTCCTCTTCTTTAATCTTATTTGCATTCTATTTTCACCTTCTAAAAATCTTTCTTCTTCTTCTATATTTTGTAAAATTAATTTAGGTACTTCGATAGGTTTTCCTTTTTCATCTAATGCTACTAAGGTGACATATGCAGTACCCGTTAGCACTTTTTGTGATTTATTCAAATCTTCAGCTTCAATATTCACTTCTACTTCCATGGAACTTCTTTTTACATAATTTATTCTCGCTTTTAGTATCAATGCATTTCCTATATATACTGGTTTTGAAAATGTCATGCTATCCATACTTGCTGTAACAATATTTGCATGACCTGCATGTCTTTTTGCTACCAATCCTGCGATTAAATCCACATGTTTTAATATCATTCCTCCAAAAACATTCCCAACGGGATTTGCATCTGAAGGTAACATTACTAAAGTAGTTTCAGCTTCTGATTCTCTTACTGTTTTGCCTGTTTTGTTATTTTGAATTTCTGTTGTATATTGTTTTTGTCATTTATAATAAATCAAACTGTTATTGGATGTAATTATCCTTTTTTAGTATTGGAGAAATAATGCTATTTTATATGATTCATTTACTGTAGGATTCTTGATGTTGTTATCGCATTAAATTATCTATTGTTTTATATCTATAACCGGTGAATCAATAGAGAACAGAAATTATGGTTAATGTTATTTACTGTATTATATTGTTTTCTTTTACTATTCTCATTCTAGTTTTTTGTTTATTTATTTATTTATCTGCTGATTCTCATATAGTTTATGCTTATTTTACAATTCTGTTTTTATAATTAAGCAAGAAAATAGGGCTATTGTGAATTAGATATTTCAAATTTATAATTTATAATCATTGAATACTTTTTACTTTCTAATTTGAATATCATTTTTAAAAATTATTGAGTTTATATTTCTCAATTTGTTTAATTAATATTATGTATTCTTGTTTTAATACAAAGAATATTTCTTATTAATTCAATCATTTTAATAACATCTAAAATAATATCTTACAATATCAAATTAAAATCCAAATCTTTATTATCATTTTTTTTACTTTTTATTCTTGTTTCAAATTTATCTTTTAATTATAACTCTATTTGGGTTTACGGACATGCTTTATTTGGCAATAATAACAATAATGGCATTCAAATTCAAACAAATGGAAACTATAAAGTGGGATTAACTACAAGTCCTCCAACTATTGTATTAAATAAAACTATTAATATGCTTTTAACTGTTACTTCAACAACTGGTGATAAAATAATGGAATTCCAGCATATATATCTCTTCAAAAAGATGGTAAAATCGTGAATTCTTCACATACTCTTGTAATGATAGATGGCGGACATTATAATTTTAAAACTTTTTTTCCTCAAACTGGAAAATATCTTTTATTTGTAAACTTTAAAGACTTGTATTATACAAATTCAATTCTTTCCTTTATTTTCGCCCTTGATGTGAATGTTCCTCTCATAGACCAATTTTATGCTTTGATAAAATCTTTTTTCATAAATTATTATTATATTTATATCCCTATTGCCATTTTGATTTTGTTATTTTTCTTAGATTCTCATAAAAAAAATGAGCAGGAAAAAATAACATTGATAGTTCGGTGGTTGTATAAGAAACTACATAAATAATAATTTTATAGAAGATTGTAAGATGAAAAAATCACTTAGTGCAACATTTTCAATTTTTATATCCTTTGCCCTTGTTTTTGGTGTGTTTTCTGTTAATGGAAACATATACGGACAAACAGTTACTGGAACGATGAATATGAACAAGCAACCTACTGCTCCATCTACTACTGCTACTACTACAGCTACTACTACATGCTGCTAGGTACAGGGACAGTAACAAGGGATGCTGTAACTTTATTGTTGAAGGTAAAACCTTACCTAAAGGCGATTATATCGAACTGTATGATTCTACTCCATACAAGATAGTAACTGGTCATTTTGTTGCAAAAGTACCTTGCAATTCTAAAAGTCAATCTGAAGTATCATTATTGACAGGTCTAGCTCCTAAATTTAAGTCAAACCCTGCAGAATTGATATCTTCACTGTCTACTCCAGGTAAACTATGCTTATATCATGTAGATTTAACATCTGATAATACAAATACAGTTACTGATGTAGCAATAAAGAATAATTCAACCCACCATATTACTTTTCCACCAACCACTCTGCTGGAGTAGGAGTTGACGAAATAATCCCCACTACCACCAGGTCAAGGTTAAAAATAACCCACATTTTTTTTATTTTTTTAATCTAGTCTGCTTTTTATTTGTTTTTATATATATGAGGCATGGTCATAATTCAAATTATTTTCAATATATGTCATATAGCTTAAAGCTAACCCTTGAGATATTATTTTGATTAAAACTGTCCCAAAGATTAACTCTTGATAGATTAAAGGAATCCATCCTTTTTAACATTCTGTATCTGATAGGTTGTATACCATGGCCTACTGCACCACAAGGAAACGTGGTAGACCGTATGTATATTCTCCAACTGTAATTCTAAGATGTTTTATTGTAAGGATATGGTTTAGAATCGATTCAAACAATGCATTACATATTTTTCTTAACATGGACTGTCAGTATAACCGTAAACTAGCAGTAGCCTGTGGTCTTGTAACAATACCTAGCAGACGTACATTTGATAGAAGATTAAAGACTATTTCTACAGATATAAAAGAAAGAATATCAACAATGGGATACCTGTTTGTTGCAGAAGGATTAGTAGATCTTTCTATAACAGCAATAGACAGTACTCTTATAAAAGCAAAGGGTAGTGTATGGCATAAATCATCCATGGAGAAAGGAATAGTACCTTGTCCTGGCATTGATACAGATGCAAGGTGGGGCTATAGTCATACCAAAGGGATGGATTTTCGGATATAAACTACATCTAACATGTACAACAACAGCAGAGAGATTGTGTAGTACCTCTAACAGCCGATGTAACTACTGCAAATGTACCAGGACAACCAGATGTATGTTCCTTTAACATCTCATCTTCTTCTTCTGTATTCTCTTTACCATCTTTACGTGTATATGGTAGCTGATCCTGGATATGATGATAAGAAACTGTACGAATATAGCAAGAAGGTATTGGGAATAGATCTGGTTTGTCCTGTTGAAAGATACGAAAATACTCCCAAAAAGAGGCTTGAGCTTGTATGCTTTTATCAATCGGTATTGGGACAGGCAATCTACAGCCAGAGAAGAATATCAATAGAGCCATTGATAGAACATATCAAATCAGTCTTTAGAATAGACCCATTGCCAGTACGTGGATTTCATAAGGTATCTGCAATTGTACTTTTATCTGTTTTATTATATCAGATAATGGTATACTATAACTGTAAGAAGAGATAAATCTAATCCAAAATCAATAAAATATATGCTTGGGACTGGCTGACATGGATATTGAGGATAAAGATGAGTGATTTTGAATTATGACCATGCCTCATATACATCAATAATTGATATTTCAAATTCATTTTTAACAAGAATATATCTATTTTCTAATCCCCAATAGAATGTATATAATATAAAACAGTATGATTTTAAATAAAATATAAAAAAATTATTTTCTAGTTAATTACTGTTGAGATTAAATATATTTATTAATAAATTTCGTAAAAGAATAAGTTGAAAATCATAATATATTAAAAATTTAAAAAATGTAGATTTGTTATTTTCCCCTTTTTTATTTTATTCTTATTATCTAAAAGTTTTCACTATACTCCTTGGTATTACTTCTTCTACCTAATGGTTTTGTTATTCCTTTTAATCCGTGAATGATATCTGTTATCGCTATCGCCACTACCATAACCATCATCTCTATCTCTGCCGTAGCCACCGCCACTACCATAACCACCATCTCTATCTCTATCTCTGCCGTAGCCACCATCTCTATCTCTATCTCTACCATAGCCACCGCCACTACCATAACCACCACTATTTCTTGATTTATAGTCGCCTCCACCTGAATATCTATTTTCTCGGCTGTATTCCCGCCACCGCCACTACCATAAACACACCACTTATTTCTTGATTTATAGCGATTGTTTCTGGGTGCTCCTAATGGAGTTCTTAAAGTCGACCTCTATTCCAAGTTCTGTATTTAGATTTTTCAGTGAATTTTGAG
>CAWISD010000101.1:0-16004 GCA_963838615.1 uncultured Nitrososphaeraceae archaeon | reverse complement strand
TTATGGCTGGTAGAGAATATACATATGGTCTGCCACGTTTCCTCCTTGGTAACTTGGCCATGGTACACAACCTATCAGATACAGAATGTTAAAAAGGATGGATTCCTTAATCTAGCGTGAAATAATCTTGGGACAGTGTTTATCAAAATCATATCTCAAGGGTTAACTTTACTGCTGTGACATACTATTGAAAATAGTTTGAATTATGACAATGCCTCAAATAAATAATATATTAAATACCATACAAATAATCAAAGAAAATAAGGATAAAAGAGTAAAAATAAATATCACTAAAAGTTATTATACACATATTTAACGATAAAGTAGACTTTTTTAAACTATTTTTATAAGAACTATTGTATTCCATAACAAATTAAATCCCAAATAAAAACATCTTTTTGAATTAGATATATAATAGATCTCTTGCATAATTACTTGCAAACAGCTTTATGACCACTAGTTCCTCATTAATCTGTTCTCTCTTTGCTTTCATACGAGAGGTTATCCAAAAAACCACTGCTTTTCAAATCATTCACTGGCTTACAGTACAAGAATTTGATAATATTTACGATAAAGAAATAACAAAAAGATATGATAAACACGAGATACAACGGTTATCTCAAAAGAAAAGAAAATAGAAAAAGAAAGATTGGTGCAGGTAGACATTTCAAACTGAATTTAAAAGATAGATTTGTAATGCTTTTTGTGTATTATCGTCTCTACATAACTTACACATTAGCTGGCTTTCTATTTGATTTAGATCAAAGCAACATTTGCAGAGACATTCAAAAGATTGAAGGATTGATAAGACAATGTATACCAATTCCACAAAAGACATACAAAATAACAAAGAGGCTGAAAACTCCAGAGGAAGTAGAGAAATATTTTCCAGGCTTTCTTGCTTTTACAGATTGTACAGAACAACAGATACCAAGACCTGTAGATAAAGAAAGAAGAAAGATATTCTATTCAGGCAAGAAGAAAAGACATACTGTAAAGAATCAGATTATGGTTAACAATCGTGGTTATATCCTTCACAAAGTAGGCTATAAGAAAGGAAGAAAACATGACTATATATTTATATAAAAAGAATCATCCTGTCATCTCCAAAAGAAGTTGTTAATGTAGTTGATCTAGGATATCTTGGTGTAGAAAAGGATTTCCCAGAACAACTATCTCGCACTTACCATATAAAAAGAAAAGAAACCAGGAATTTTATCACAAGAAGAAAAAGAGTATAACAAATTCATTCTAAAAAGAGAATAGTGATAGAACATACCATCTGTCAGATTGAAAAAGTATAGGATAATTAGCGATGTATTTAGAAACAAATTGAGAAAATATAACAAGGTGTCAGATATAGTTGCAGGTCTGATAAACTATAGAATATTAAATCATCAGAACTAGAAATCCAAAGAATCCAGAAAGAATATTCTAGATTGTTTCTAATTATGCAAGAGATCTAATAATTACAATCCGCCTGTCCAGATTATCTTTCAATCTTGATAACAAATTAAAGAAATTAATACCCTGCTTCAATATTGTATTGAAATAAAAAAAGGAAAATTAAACCGTACTATTAAGTAATTGATCTATTACATTTTTGAATACAGAAAAAGGCTGAAATCCCTGTATAGCAGCTACTTTAGTTGTATTTTGCTTTAAGAAAAAAAACGTAGGAGTTGTACCTAAACCAATTCCTTTTCCAAAAAGATCATTTTTCATAACTACCTGATTATATTTATGAGAATCTAAACATGATGAAAATTGTTCGATGTTATTTATTCCTACTTTTTTGCAAAATCAATTAAAGACTCCTTTGAAATCCACCCAGTATTTTCACCTTTGTAATTCTTATAAATTTCATCATGGTATTGCCAATATTTATTTTGTTCAGCAGCACAATAAGACGCTTCAGCAGCCAAAGTAGACAATTTATCTTTAGGTAGATCATTAATTACAAATCTTTAAAAACAAATTTTGCAATACCTTTATTTATATAATTAGCAGTTAAATTATTTTTTGTTTCATTATTAAAAGAAGCACAAAATGGACATTGATAATCACCAAATTCCACAATAGTTATTGGAGCTTTAGCTATCACCTAAAGCTTTAGCACCAGGTAACTGAGGCATTTGTTAACATAGATATCAATTGTTGAACTTGAGCCTTTTTGCAGCATCATTATTTGAATTCTTACCAATGTTAGTAAAAGTAGCCACAGTTCCACCTACAAGTAGAGCTCCAAATAAAATAGACATTATTATTATTTTACGATATTTAGTTTTAGCTTTAATGGGCTTTCGAATCCTTTTTTTCAATTGAAAACACTATAAGAAAAACAATACTAATATTTAATATAATTCATATGCATAATTTTAATTTTTCTGAAGTAATAACAATAAAAGAAATTAAATATAGGAAAAAGTATTATGATTATTTTAACTTTTCCTTTATCATTTCATAAGCTTTTTCCGCCTTATCCTTTTTTGGCAATTGAATAAAAAAAATATTAGATTTGGATTTTTTGAAGCGACTAATCCTAATCATTCCGGCATTAGCAAGATTATAAAAAAAATCAAGCGTTTCATTAGCATATAAAAGATAAGTTTCTTCCAACTCGGTATCAAAAAATTTTAAAGTAATATCTACAAAAACATGATGACCATCATCATAAATATTTAAATTTGTATCGATTGATGTTCTTTTGTTATAAGATATTTTTAATATCTGTTCAAAAACTGCATCTATCAATATATAAAACAGGAACTTTAATACCATTATACTCTACAATAGTATATCCTAATTTATGTACATTTTTAATAAAATCATCAAGAGTATTAAGAGTCCTTTTCAATTTTAACAAAAATATAATAATTTAATTATTTATCTATTTACTATAAAATAGGATTTATAAAACATTAAAATCAAAAAAATTCAAGTTAAAAAAGTTGGATAGATTTTGCCAATAATATTGCTTTTTGAGGATCTTCAAATTTTATTTCATTATCGGAATATTTTTTACTAAAATATAGTAAATCAACTAATTTCCATCTATCAACTGTTACAAATGTAGTATCATTATTTTTAATATTGGTAATATTAGTAGTGAGTATAATTAATTTATCAACTAATAAATTTCTTTTGTTACTTTTTACTATTTTATCAAAATTTTTATTTTTATCAACATCAATAGCAATAGTTACTCCTATTTTTTTTCCAAGCTGATCATTATAAACCGCATCTAAATAGCCTTCCTGTAATCTTTCACCTGATTTTTTAACTGTCCCTAATTCTTCTACATAATCTATCAAGTTTTTAACTGCATTTTTAATACCATTTGCAAGATAGTTACGATCTATTGATATTTTTCTCATTTTTATAAAATCAGAAATCGGAATACCCATAATACTTCCACGCAATCTTAAACCAGGATATATGTTTTTTATTGATTCTTCAATTGATTGTTCATCAATATTATAATAATTTCTTTTTGATGATAAATCTGTAGAATGGTATAAAATGTTTAGTACAGATCGTAATATTTCTAAAATCAGGGAATTCATCATATATTATTTTAATTTTTGATGAGAGATCCGTTTTATCATCTCATTTAAATCTAGGTGTATTCTGTTCTATATATTCTAAAACAATATCATTTATCTCCTCAAAAGAATTTGATCCAGCCAAATCAATTTTATAATTTGCTTTTTCCAAACGATCAAAAAGAGATGGACTAACTCGAGATATATCAGAATAATAAGAAGGTGTAGTTATTAGCATTAAAATAGAATAAGGTATATGAGAATTAATCAAGCCTTTTATATAATCTAAAGATTGTTTATTAGCATCAAATTCATCGATTTGGAAAATTGTAATTTTATTAAATAATTTAAAATTAACTGAAGATAAACTATTTAATATCAATATTAAATTATCAAATGTCTTTATATCAGAAGAATCTAAATTTCCTTTTTTTATAATTTCAAAAATTATTTGAATTTCCATTTGAAAAATCATGTGGATAATAATTCAAATAAATGGTTAAAAGATGGTTGAATTTTTTTTTCTAAAATTTGTTTTAATTTTTCTTCAACTGAATTTCCATTAAGACTATCAAAAAAACCATATTTTATAATCTTTTTTACTAATTTAGGATATGTGGGAATAAAATCGTTTAAGATAATTCAACAAGCTTTTCAAGTAATTCTTTAAAATATTCATCATGAAATCCCTTCATTATTGAAGAGAAAATAGTATCTATATCACGTGGATGAACCTGAATAAATCAATATAAGAAATAATTACTTTATCAAGTATATGTGGAATAGTTTTCATATGTAATGCAAGATGGGTTTTACCTGAACCTATATCCTGTATAACAGTAATAACTTTAAATAATTCTTCATTTGAATGATATACTATCATTCAGATTTTATACATAGATCATTAACACAATTTATAATACTATTTAAGTGCCTCCTTGTGTCTTTTTCCGCCCAAAATTTTGGCAATTTTTAATGTAGGTGTAGGACCACTAGGAAAAGGATTCATTAATAAATTATAAGGATACATTAAATACACCTCACAAATCCATGAACTATTCCTCTTAAAATAACACCTTCATAACCACCAGAAGAAAGCTCGTATTTTTCAGGTGCTAATTCGGTAATAGTTCTCACATAATCATAAAATTCATTATCAGATATATTATACATATGACAAATTTCATTTTTTATAGAAGATAATTCAACCCAACCAATTGAAGTAGATTTTTCGCCTAAAATTCTATCAAAATTATCTTTAAAATCATCCAAAGAAAAGGTATTTAGGGTATTGCTATTTTTTTGAAGATTTAAGATTTAAATCATTAATCTTGTTTTCAACACCATTAAAAGAATTTTTAATCTCAACTAATTCACAATCAATATTTTCAATATATTTAAATATACTATCAGAATAATTATTTATTTTATTTTGAATAGTAGAAATATCTTTATAAAGATATTTGAATTTTAGATCAGAACTTAACAGATAATCTAAAAAAAATTCTTTACTCCAACAATAGATAAAAGTACCCTTTTTAGAAATGCAAATTTTATCTTCTTGATTTAATTCATCCAATATAATATCAAAATTTTCTATTGTATATTGTTTTTTTAATTCAGTTTTTTTTATTCCAACAGATCCAAACGAATTAATAGTATCAACAATAGCATCCTTATTGGACATATAGATAAATAGTAAAAGAAAACTTAAAAAAAAGATAGTGAAATTTTTGTTATAATAATATTAAAAATAATTAACAAAAATAAAATTAGTGTAAAAATACAATAGGTTTGGGAATGATGATACACAAAACTGATAATATCATGATGAAAGCACTAGGGTATCTGACCTACTCCTATTACTAGCCATACTCATTGAAATTACACTATTTCATAAAAATATGATATTATTAATCATTTTGTAATTCCTTCAATAGAGATATCGTAGATTCACACACCACTAATTTTATTGCCGTATTAACAATCTATAATATAAAGAAGGTAGAACTACGGTTGATAAAAAGTGTATAAAGATAATAATAAATACGATGAAGAAATTGGAAAAGATGAAGTAACAAAAAGAACCAATGATCTTTTAGAAAGATTTAAAGAAAATTACATTAAAAATAATAATAATGACTTTATCAATGACGCAATCATAAACATGACCGTATGTTGTAAAGCATATGAAAAAATATTCGAAGGATTTGTGAGAATATCTCAAATAAATAAATTACCTCAGGAATTAATAGAAGGATTTGTCAAATGGTCGACAGGTCAACTAGAAGATCTTATAGAAAAAATTCAGGAAATAGATAAAAAAAGAGATATGAGGTAAATAATAAAGTGGAGGAATGGATACAAACATTATCGAATAAGTTAAATTCAGGAATTGATTACAAGATTATGAAAACACGTGCACGTTAGTGGTCATCGGACATTTTCAAGCATTAAAGAATTTTCTTGAAATTTCAAAACCAAGGATTGTCGTAGTTCTTGTAATTACCGCTGTAACATCAATGCTTGCTGCTACTAGATTTGATAATAATAGCAATATAGCTTGGGATATTTCTGGATGGAAATTGTTATTTTTAATAATTTGTGGAAGTTTGTCTTCGATGGGTGCTAGTGCAATTAACATGTTTTATGATAAAAGTATAGATAATTTGATGTCTAGGACTTCAAAAAGACCAATTCCCAAGGGTAGATTAAAACCCAATAAAGTACTAGTGTATGGAATATCCATATCTGCAATTTCGGTTATACTTGCATGGTTTACATTAAATCCCATGGCAACATTTATGATTGCTTTGGGTATTTTTTTTTATGTTGTTGTATATACAATATTATTAAAAAGAAGAAGTGTTTGGAATGTGGTTATTGGAGGTTTTGCAGGAAGTGCAGCAGCTATGGCAGGATGGGCAACAACTACAAACAGTATGGATTTATTAGGATTTTTAATAGGATGGATAGTTTTTATGTGGTCACCGCCTCACTTTTGGTGTTTATCCATTAAAATGAAAGATGATTATTCGAAAGCAAAAGTTCCAATGCTGCCTGTCATCTATGGAAATCAAACTACCTCAAAATACATTTTTTTAAGCACCCTTATCCTCATCCCATTTACAGTATCACTGTATTTTTTTGGTCTTGGATTGCTATATACTTCAGTTGCATTAGTTGCTGGTTCCGTAATGGCAATATATCATTATAAATTAATGAAAAATCCTACACCATATTTTGCATGGAAAGCTTATAAAGTTACTGCACCATATTTGGTAATAATATTTATTTCATTAGCTTTAGATGCACTATTGTTATATAAGACTATAAATGAATAGAAAAATTATTTTTCAAAAAATTTACTCTTTATTTTGATTTACAATTTCGATTCTTTTTTTATCCTTAGTTATCCAGTTCACCTGGATTAATCCATATATTTCTAAATCTAACAATATTTTATTTAGATCATCTTCAAGTGTAATTATATTATCCTTAGATAAAGAATTCATTAAATCATGATCTGTAATATTTCCATATTGTTTTATTTTCTCAAAAACGATATTTCTTAAAGGATAATTCATAATTAAATCATTTACAAAAGTATTAATATAGTTTTTTAAATTTTTACTACAAGTAGACTATTATCCATAAAATATTTTATCATTAAATTTTGGAACTGCAGATGTTAATTTTTTTTCTAAAGATAAATACCAACTATGAACTTCCGGAGTTATAGAAGGATTTAACAATAGTTAAAGCATTTTCAAAATTAGAATTACAAATCATATCCAAATTATTTTGTATCGCATTTATAGCAGCAAATCGGCATAATGAAACGAAATCTGCTCCACTATAACCTTTCGTCATAGAAGATACTTTTTTAAAATCAATATCAGATGAAATTGGCATTGTCGAAGTTACTCTTAATAAGATATCACTTCTCGATTCTTCGTCTGGAGGACTCACAAAAATTATAAGATCAAATCGCCCAGGTCTTAATAAAGAAGTATCCAAAAGATCAGGCCTACTAGTAATTCCAATCACAATAACACCAAAATTACTTGAATCATCCATTTCAGATAAGATTTGAGATAATACGCGCTCATTTCCAGCAATGTCTTCAGATGTTCTTGATCTTCCAAGAGAATCCAATTCATCAAAAACAACAACACAAGGAGACGAAGAACGGGCCTTCCTAAATATTTCTCGTATAGCTTTTTCCGATTCTCCTACCCATTTAGATAATATTTCTGGCCCTCTAACAAATATAATATTAAAATAACCTTCGGCTGCTAATGCTTTTGCTATCAATGTTTTTCCACAACCAGGTGGTCCAAATAACAATGCACCTTTTGCAGGTTTAAGACCCATTTTTAAGAATTTGTCTGGAGATACAATAGGAGACAAAAAATTATCGATCAAGTAGATTCTTTTCTTTGATCTAATCCCCCTATATCTTCCCATTTTATATTAGAAGGCTCTACATAAAATTCTCTTAAAGCAGTTGGAATAATTTCTTTCATTGCATTAATAAAATCACTCTGTTTGATTCTGATACTATTTAAAATTTCTGATGGAACCTCTTTATTATTTGCCAAATCAACTTCGCTTAAATAACGTCTTATTGATTTCATAGCAGCTTCTCTTGAAAGAGCTTTTATATCAGCCCCTGTATAACCACTTAACATTTTTGATATATCTTTCAAATTAACATCACTATCTAATGGCATTCCAAGAGTATGAATTTTTAAAATTTCAAATCGTCCATCAAGATTATGAATCCCTATCTCAATTTCTCGATCAAATCGTCCAGGTCTTCTTAGGGCTGGATCTAAACTATCAGGCCTGATTTGTTGCACCCAGAACTACAACATTGCCTCGATCAGCCATACCATCCATTAAAGCAAGTAATTGTGCAACAACTCTTTTTTCAACATCGCCAAAAGTATCTTCTCTCTTTGGTGCAATTGCATCAATTTCATCAATAAATATAATGCTTGGAGATGATTCCTTGGCCTTTTGAAATATTTCTCGTAGTTTGCTCTCTGTTTCACCATAATATTTATTTACAATTTCAGGCCCATTTATAATATAAAAATTAGCATTTGATTCTGATGCTAATGCTTTTGCTATCAATGTTTTTCCACAACCAGGAGGTCCAAATAAAAGAATTCCTTTATGAGGTTCTATACCAATTTTAGAAAACACTTCTGGATGTCTCAATGGCAATTCTACAATTTCCCTTAAATCGGGTTATCTGTTTTTTAATCCACCAATCTGCTCATAAGTAACTTCAGGAGTTTCTTTACGAAATTTCTCTAACCCAAGTTTTACAATTATTTTTGTATTTTTATTTATCATTACAACGTCTTTTGGAAAAGAATTATGAATGATAAATTCAATTGTTGTTCCCAGAAAATTTAATATAAATTGATCTCCCCTAACGACAGGATAACCTTCAAATCGACTATTAAGATATGAAATGAATTCATCAGATAAGTTTTGAGCAGTATTACATAACAGAACAATTTTTTCAGCAAATTTTGGATTGGATTTCCTTATAAGGACGTAATCATTTAAACTCACACAGGCATTTTTCCTAGTTTGACCATCGATATGAATATAATGATTTTTTCTATTTTTATCTTCTAAAGTAGAAACTATTACAGCAGTAACTTTTTTACCTACAATTTCAACAATATCACCATCCATAATTCCAAGTTTATTCATAGCAACACTATCAAGTAACGCTTTTTTCTTTCCCATGTCTTTAATTTTGCATCCTGCTACTCTTAATTTAAGAGTCGTTACCAAATTATTATTTGTTTTATTATTATTGCTTTTTTTCAAATAGATCGCAAGAAATCAAATTTTAACAATCACTTCATCTTAACGGACTGTCTGCTTATAGTAATAACTTGAATTTCACCAGCTCCTTCAATTTTTTTTAATGATTCTTCTAAATTCTCCATTTCGCCTTCAGCATCATCTAATAAAAAATCACCTACTAATGCATTTAATCCAAATGCAATTGGTTCTTTAGCATGTGCTTTTAACTCCATTCCATCAGGTATACCATTTTTTAAATTATTTATCAAAGCTTCAATATCAGTTTCAGAATCTGCAGGAAGAATTTTTATTCTAGCTACTAATCGAGCCATTTTATTTAAGGCCCCTCAAATCCACAACCAACACATTTGTAAAGTCTTGCAAATTCCCTGCAGCTTTCGCATCTCCAAATAAGTACATACCCACAATTAGGACAATAAAATCTCACACAGGCATCATTTGGCATAATAGGCCTATTGCAAGATGTACAAACAGGTAATTGTAATTGTTTTGACATCTAAATTAAAAAAAATGTAAACCGCATTTATATCTTGCTTAGATCACTAATGATTTTTCTATACTCATTCCCCATTAAAGCATATAAAAAATTTACTGAAGTTTTGGTATTTAAAAAACTTTTTAACGCAACAGCATGAAAATCAAAGTCGCTAGATAATGAAATTTTCTCAATGAAGATTGCAGGAATATTAGAAAATATTTTATCTAATGATTTATTATCTAATCGTTCTAATATTTTTCTTAACAACAGCAGCCTATCAAACTCTTTTCCAAAGGTATTGAGCCAATTATTTTGATAATCTTTCAAATATGAACAATCATTATTATTATTCAAGGATTTTGAGATAGATCTACCTGCAAATATACCTCCCATTCCACCAGAATATATGCCTCCAGCTGTTGTAGGTTTGGTTTGTCCAGCTGCATCTCCAACTATAACATTTCTTTCAAGATTAAACGGTTTTATATATCCACGAACCCACAAAGGTGCATAAATTTTTCGAATAATAGAATATGGTTTACCTTTTTTTTCCAAGAACTTGTCAAGTGTAAAGCTTGGATTGATGTTTTTACCGGCTACACCAATTTTTCCTCTTCCATCTCCAGTTGGAATAATCCATGCAAAAAAACCCGGATACAATTCGGTATCGAATTCTACTTCGATCGTGTCTTTTTGTATCCAATGTGCATATACCTCAAACTGCCCAGAGGGAATAATTTCTCTTAATCCTTTTTTAATAACATGGCTAACACCACGTGCTTCCACAAAAAACTTGCTTTTAAATATTTTTCCCGAACTTAATTTAATGCTAAATAGATTGTCAACAAAATTAACAGAAGTTATAGAACTTTTTGTACTTATCTCAGCTCCACTTGATTGTGCTTGAAAAGCCAATTCTTTATCAAAAGAACGTCTATCAATAACTATAACATGTTGATTTTCAGAATTTACTTGAAAAGAATTAGTTTTAGATTTAATAATTGCTTTTGTAATACTATTTTCAATGGTTTTAATTCTTGGAATTATTCCTAATTTTTCTAATCCTTTTTGGCTAACTACACCACCACAATGCTCTGGAGTCCCTATCTCATGATCTTCTTCTAAAACTAATACCTTAAAACCATTAGATGATATTTCTCTCGCAGCTAACAAACCAGAAACACTTCCGCCTCCTACGATAACATCATAAATATATTCAGTTGCAACATCCAAAATATACAAAAGTATATAGTATATGACATATAATTTATTTTGCTATAAAAAAACACAAATAATTGGTAGAATTTTTAAAGTATAATCAAATAATAACATAAAATTATAATATAGGGCAACTTTATAGGTCACATCTACATTTAGATGATTTTTTTACAACCAATTATGAAATATGAAGATTTATCTTTCAATAGTCTTTCCTCCAGTATCCAATTTAGGAGATAGATAATAAATCAGTTATAGTATAAATAAAATTTCATAATAATAAAGATAAAGTAAATTACTACGACCATTACCTACACAACATCCATAATAAAATTTACTGTTGGATTTTAATCAATGAGGTGTAATGAGAGTAGTAAAATTATGAATAATCAAATCATTAATTGTTTTTTAAATAAAAAGAATTTATTAGAAAACGTAAGATAAATTAATTATCATTATTTTTCAAAACATCAATACCAGGCATTTCATCCCCTGCTAAAAACCTCAGGCTTGCGCCTCCGCCAGTAGAAACATGAGTTACTTCACTTTCAGAAACACCCGCACCCTTCATTGCCTCTAATGTATCACCCCCTCCTACAATGTTTTGACACCCCTCCAATAGGCCAAAGCCATACTTAGAGCAATACTTTTAGTACTATGAGAAAATAGTTCTTTTTCGAAAAAGCCCATAGGACCATTCCAAAAAATGGTACCTAAACCATTATTGTGTATTTCTTGTATAAATTTTTGTACAGTTTTATCACCTATATCAAACCCTTTCATATTATTTGGTATGTGATCCTTTACAATTTTATATTCAGTAGAATTTTCAGAAAAAGCTACTTTATGATCTATAGGCAAAATAATTTTATCAGCATAATTATTTAACGCTTTAGAAGCCCAAGATAAATAATCATCATCCACTAAAGAATCGCCAACAGATATCCCATTTGCCTTTAAAAAAGTATATGAAGCAGCACCACCGATTAGAACCTTAGTGGCTTTTGGTAGTAGATGATTTAAAGCACCAATTTTATCTTTGATTTTAACACCACCTATAACAATTTTGAATGGCTTTGGTGGATTATCTCTTAATAAAGATAAATACTCTATTTCTTTAGCAACATTAAATCCAACTATTTTCGTATCAAAAAATTTTACTGTTCCATAAGTAGAAGAGTGTTTTCGATGGGATGTACTAAAAGCATCATTTACATAGATATCTGCATAGGAAGCAAGAGTTTTTGAAAAATCTTCACCATTTTCTTCTTCTTGGTGGTAAAAACGGAGATTTTCAAGTAAAAGAACTTCACCATTATTCAATGTATTGATTTTAACCACAGTTTCTTTGCCCATACAATCATTAGCAAAAAGAACAGGAATTTTAAACGGCGATAGAATTTCAGATAACTTTTTAGATACAGGTAATAAAGAATACCTCATATCCTTTCCTTTTGGTCTATCCAAATGAGAAGCTAAAATTATTTTTGCACCTCTTTTTACAAGGTATTCAATAGTTGACATGGTAGATCGTATTCTATAATCTTCGCTTACAAGGCCATCTAATACTTTTACATTAAAATCAACACGAATGAGAACTTTTTTATTAAAATAAAATGAGTCAGCAAAATCCGTTAATGATTTGATCCCCGTCATAAAATAAATGAAATTAAATGGTTATAAAATATTTTTCATAGAAAATAAAAAATAATACAGGAAATATTTAGTTGTCTTTATGTAATGGAGTTATTTTGGTTTGAGTAGGGCACCCTATTTTACTGGATGCCACTCTAAAAGCCTTTTTTGCTAGATCCAAATTAGAAGAAGTAACATAGGCCTCATATATGGTATGACCTCTTTCAACTCGAGCAGCCAATCCAGTAGCCTTTCCAAAAGCCCGTCTCATTCCTTCTTGCAAACGATCAGCACCAGCTGTTGCAATCATTTTATTTTCCCTTAAAATTACATGAGGATATACTCGTAGACGCGCAAAGAAAGTCATATCACCTACTTGGGACATTGTTTTATTCGCGGCCAATCTAGCCGCTTCAAGAGAATTATGACGAATCTGAATTCTTTCAGTTACAACCAATTCTAAAAGATAATCATAACGATTTTTAGGTTGACCTGATGCAAATCTAGCTATTTTAATTTGTGGTTTTCCTCTAATATATTCACGCCTTACAAAAGGCATTCCTCGAATTTCCCTATAATTAACACCTTTCAACAATAATCCCTATTTTAATAAATAAATGTGGAGTGATGCTCTGATTTATGTGTTATGTCAATTGATATATTTAATGGCGAAAATAATAATAAATTAGATAATATTGACAATAATGCATCATCAGATTTTCAACTAGACAATAATAGCGAATCCATTTTAATTGCAGAAGCCTTATTTCAAGAAAAAGAGTTAAAGATATTGATAGAAGAGACAAAATTCAAGGATCAACTTAGGAATAAGGGCTTTGGAGAAGTATTTAATAATGAATATCTTCTCAGTGGTCTTGAAGCACTTTATTTACTAAATGTAAAAAAGTTGAAGCTTGTTGGGAGAAAAGATTATGATTTTTCATCCCTCCTTAAGATATTAATATTAAAAGATAAGAAAATTCTAACAAAATACTTAATTTATAGAGATTTGAGAAGTAAAGGGTATATAGTAAAAGAGGGATTTGGATTTGGAACTGATTTTAGAATATATGATAGAGGAGAGTATGGAAAAAAACCTTCTAAATACATCTCTATTGGAATTAATGAAGGATTAAATATTAAATCCAAAGATTTTGTTGATACAATCGAACAAATTGAAAATATGGGCAAGGATACCGTAATTGCCGTTATAGAGAGAAGAGGAGAAGTAATATATTATAAAACAATTAAAATGTCCTTTTTTGAAAACGTAAAAAAGAACTAAGTTTTAGATTGCCAGGCATCTAAAAATATATGTTGATATTCAAATCCATTATAAAATAATGTCAGAAAAAAATGAACAGATGAAGCAAAATAAAGAAAAATTTTGCGAATCTATATTTAATATTGATGAAGAAATAAGATTTGTAGGTATAGTAAATAAAAATAGCGAAGTTATTGACGGAGGTTTTAAAAAAGGTATTGAGCCTTTGCTGGATGTAAATGAAGAACAAGATATGTATCTCCAATCACTTTCAAACATGACGTTTTTCCAATCATTTTCTAAAAAATTCGGGCCAGTAGATTATTTGATAACAAAACAAAAAAAAATTACAATAATGACATTTCCATATAAAAAGGACATTTTGTGTTTGTCTGTATCATCGAAGACAAATGTAGACAAAGTTAGAGACACCGGTACTTGAATTGCTTTTAAAGCATAATAATATATAGACTATTAAGGGATGATTACCTATTAGAAATATGGCAAATGCAATATGTGAAGAATGTTTTTATAAAGGAGACAAGATAGAATTTGAAGAGAACAGCGACTATTGCAAAGAATGTATTTGCGAACATGCCATGTGTCCAAAATGTAAAACAGCATATCATTCAGCTTCGATAACAGAATAAAGTAATATCAACAGAATTATTATATACCAATATATACTAAAAAAAATAAAAAGTTTATGTTACAAAACAATGAAGAATAAGATAGTCCCCCTATTAGTTGATTTTAATAATCAACAAAAATGAAGATTAAAACCGGACTACTGAGTCTTGTAACAATTATGGTATCAGATTGATTTAAAAATAATAAAGTTCAAAAAGGTAGATAATATTAGAACATGCCATATTTTTAGTCATACCTGGTAGATATATCAATTTTAAAATATCATTACAATTAATATCAATTTTCATAATTTATAAATATGTAGATTTTTCGTCTAGCAATTTATAAAATGAGGAATTGGATCGAAAAATTATAAAAGAAAGATTTTGCAGAAAAAATAGAAGAAATAGCATTTGTTATATATTCATTCAAGAATTAATGAATGATTTATATAAATGCAATGTAATGTAAAAAATTAAAAATGTAAATATATTTTATAAAATATGAAAACTATTTGTTATTAAAATAAGATAAAACCTGCTATATTTTATTTAAAAAGATAAATTATATGATAGAATTTATATTTATAGTAACACTTTTTTAAAAAGATATAAATAAATCAAAGTTTGATATTTCTTACAATATATTTATTAATAAACTATTTTTTTTAAAATTATTATAAATAGTTTTATAAAATTTATATAGTTAAAAAAGTAGATATTATAGAAGAATATCGATGTTTAACAAAGAGTCTTGCAGAAGTTGCGGCTCTCTATTAGAATCAATCAAAACCTGTACGTATTGTAAAGAGATAATGTTATGGCGATGTAAAAAATGCAATAATAAAGAAGAATACATACATTTACATAATTACAAAAACACAAATGTACCAAATCAACATTTAACAATTAAAATAAAATCAAAAAGCTTAAAAAACTTAATTTTTTGCTCCATATCAGAGAAAATACATCATTTACAAAATTTAGTTTATCCAACATATAAATAAATTAATTATTTAAAATAAAGACAAAAAAGTATTGCCTGTAGAGATAAACATTCATTCTACCAATAATATCCATATTCAGTAAACAGATACAGTTTTAATTGAAAAGTAAATAATTTATATGAAACTAAATAAATGAGGCATGGTCATAATTCAATCTATTTTCAATGTATGTCATATAGATTAAGTCTAACCCTTGAGATATTATTTTGATAAACACTGTCCCAAAGATTATTCATAATAGATTAAAAGGAATCCATCCTTTTATGTTCTGTATCTGATAGGTTGTGTACCATGGCCAAGTTTACCAAGGAGAAAACGTGGCAGACCATATGTATTTGCATAATAGACCTTAGAAAAATTCTAAAAGGTAGA
>CAWISD010000100.1:0-15936 GCA_963838615.1 uncultured Nitrososphaeraceae archaeon | reverse complement strand
ATAATTAGATGCAAACCTTTATGACCATTAGATTATCGTCGACCTGTTCTTTTGTTGCTTTCATACGAGGGATTATCCAGAAAACCAATACTGTTTAAATCATTCACTGGTTTGACAGTGCAAGAGTTCGATGATATTTACAATGAGATAGCAAAAAAATACGAAAAACATGAGATCAAGCGGTTATCTAAAAGTAAAGATAGAGAACGAAAGGTTGGTGCTGGCAGGCATTTTAAACTGGATGTTAAAAACAGATTTCTAATGCTTTTAGTGTACTATCGTCTGTACATAACTTACACTTTAGATGGCTTTCTCTTTGATTTAGATCAAAGCAACATCTGTAGGGATATTCAAAAGATTGAAAGTTTGATAAGGGAGTGTGTACCAATTCCACAAAAGATTTATAAAAAAACAAAAAGGCTACAAACGCCAGAGGAAGTAGAGAAATATTTTCCTGGCTTTCTTGCTTTTATAGATTCCACAGAACAGCAGATACCAAGACCTATCGATAAGAATAAAAGAAAAATATACTATTCTGGAAAAAAGAAAAGACATACTGTAAAGAATCAGATTATGGTTAACAATCGTGGTTATATCCTTCACAAAATAGGCTATAAGAAAGGACGAAGACATGACTACGACGTATATAAAAAGAATCATCGTATCACTCCAAAAGAGGTTGTAAATGTAGTTGATCTGGGGTATCTTGGGATAGAAAAGGATTATCCAGAACAACTATCGGAACTGCCGCATAAAAAAATAGAAACCAACCCGAGGTTTCCCAAGAAGAAAAAGAGTATAATAAAATTCATTCTAAAAAGAGGATATTGATAGAGCATACCATCAGTAGATTAAAAAAGTATAGGATTATGAATGATATCTTTAGGAACAAATTGAGAAAATATAACAAGGTATTGGATATAGTAGCAGGTTTGGTAAACTATAGGATAACAAACCAAGGTCGATAGAAACTAAAAAGTATCATACCGCAAGATATAGATTCTTTCTAATTATGCAAGAGATCTTATGCATTGCGGTATACCTTCGGGAGTAAATCCTTTTATGA
Source organism: uncultured Nitrososphaeraceae archaeon (assembly GCA_963838615.1). Classification (GTDB taxonomy): domain Archaea; phylum Thermoproteota; class Nitrososphaeria; order Nitrososphaerales; family Nitrososphaeraceae; genus Nitrosocosmicus. Next base: position 14,870 of record CAWISD010000100.1, on the reverse strand, counting down.
TTGCCTCCTTATAATTTAACCGGCTCTGTTCACCTAAGGTTTTTTATGGGATAATTTATCTTACAATAAGTTAATTTTATAATTTTTATAATTTATTATGGACTAATTAATCTTAAATTTTACAAAATTATACTATTTTTTGTTAGGCTTTTTCTATTGGGTGCTAAATACTGGAAAACTTATTTCTTAAGTGAACAGAGCCATTTAACCAGACGAGTTCTTTTTCTGTTCTTCTTAACTGTCTTAGAGATTTTATTTTTTTTAATACAATTATTTTATTACTATAAAAATCTGATTCTGCATTATTACAACAATTAGGAAAATTGTCTGAAAAAACGGCTCGGTTAACAGCAGTGTAAACACAAAGGTGTGCTCTCTTGTAAAATATTTGTGATTGCTTTGCCATGATTTTTATTATATATATTTGTCCACTTGCCTGATTGTTTGTCACAGTAAGATTGACGATCTAAAAGTATTACGGTATCTAAACATACACAATCATTTTACATGAAAATATAGCATATCTTTTACACAACTGTTAACTTAAGATATTATCTCTTTATTATGTTGATAAACAAACAACTTGAGCGATAGTTTAATATGGTATACTCTACACTTGTTCTTTTTATAAGGAAAATAACCATCAAAAATTCCGTTTATCTTTTATGTACTGCACTGTTCTTTCAACAATACTTTTCTCATATTCGTATATACAAAAAATGAACGTGATGTGGTAGTTTCAAAAACTTGCAGGCTTGAGGATACCAAATACCACCGTCTGTTGAAACTGAATACATTCCATATTTTTGTACTGCCATTGACAGAAATCGTTTGAACTACAAACATATTTCGCTCTTTGGATATGTAAAAGAAAAGGATATGTTTATTTAATGATTCGATATAACCCAAAGCCATATTAATTCAGAGCCAACTTTTATTACTATTTCATCTCTTTGTATACAAGAATACTCTAAAACTTTCCTTTTCTTTGACGACACCATATGATGATTGTATTTTCGAATCCAGTTCCATCAGATAGAAACGTGGTTTCGTTTGATAAACCAGCAAGATGCTAATCTTTCTTATAACTTTCTTTCTTAAAAAAAGGCCTGAAAAATAAAAATACAGAGCATAACAAATGTATTCTGCCGGTGTTCTATTTATGGTATTCACAAAATAGATAGAGAGCATCTTCAAACTATAGATTCATCGTTAAGTAAACAGAACACCATACTTCTTTATACTGTTTCTTCTAGATATAAATAAAACATGTTAATAGTAGCAGATGGATATATAGGTTATGTATTGATACAGATATAATGCCTATGTAACACTGTTAGTTATTTTATCAATGCAAGAGTGTATCGTATCTTTTTTGTAATAGCAGAAGAATCTTTTATCAATCTAACTTTAGATCAAGGTCATTGTTATATAATGTATTGCTATTATGCACCTCTAAACAATCATTTCAAAAGGATAAAGCGTCTATGTCGTCTTGGAGGTATAAAGTAAAGTATAAAGTCTATAACTTGGATGCATCTTTTTGTATCATTGTCTCTTGATGATATCCATATTACAATGGGTTTGTTATAAAGAAGGAATGCTATCTATCATAAGCAAGAGCGCGCATATCAAACCACAACAATTATGGTTTATACTAAAGGGGCCGCACAAGTTTATCGGTAAATCTACAGCTTGATGGTTTTGCATTCATAATGGTTAAATGTATGTATTTTCTTGACCTACAGGTCTTCCAAGGCTCTGCCTCCCAATCTTCTTTTTATTTATAGTTATTAGAAAACTATACAAAGTATAGTATAAAAGTAAGCATTGGAGTAAAAACATAGTTGCAATCTACTAATAGTTATAAAGAGAAATCAGTTATACCGAATGAGTCTGTGTTTTACCCACAAGTAAAGATTATCAATTGTCCCCTCAAGACAAGTCTAGGAGTATTGGGCAAGAAGTGGACCATGTTGATAATAAGAGATATCGGTTTTCTGAAGATTCAGCGCTTCAATCGGATCCTAGATTCCATACATGGCCTTACACCAAGAGTTCTTTCAATGCGACTAAAGGAGCTTGAGAAGGAAGAGTTCATAGAATGTATAGAAGAAAAAAAATCTCCAAGTATGGTATTGTGGAGGTTGACAGAGAAAGGTAAAGATACCCTACCGATATTAATGATGCTGACGGCATTTGGTTCTAAATGGTATTCGAATCTTATCTTTGAAGATAAAAGGCCTAGAAAGTTAAATGAGATTTTTCCTCAGTTAGAGACCAAAAAGATATTTAATACTTATATAAGATAACTTTTAATTATTACCTTTTATATACTAATAATGCTAAATTCAATTATGTATAAATACCGTATTGAATTCATCTTTTTCACACATTGATATTTCAATAAAATTCTCATAATTACTACAAGATTAAATCTATTTCAGGAAAAAAGAAAATATACGATTAGGATGTAAATGCTTTTTTTGTTTATTATTTTTATATAATTGATAATGCCCTTAGTATATTTTTGAAAATTTGTTAATGTTAATAGAAAAGATGCTCCAGTAAAGATTTTTTATAATTTGCTAATAAAAAGTAATAATATTTCTTGTCTGATAATTCAAGTTATGGATTTGTATTAAAAAAAGATGAAGGATTAGAGATTAATTTTCGAAGAACAAAAATGACCGTAATGTAAACAAGACAATTTCAGGGAATAGATATTCACTAATAGAAATGATACATCCACCAAATACCGGTCCAGCTTTACATACTCACCCAATGGCACCTGAAGCCTACTATGTACTTGATGGTGAATACTCTGTAAGATATGGCAATAAAACATATTTAGATCATACAGGCGATATTGTTTTCACTCCGAAAGATATTTATCATAACTACCGATCAGGTCCTCATGGTGGAAAAGTTTTGGTAATCTCTTTACCTGGATATGAAGGACATTTTAAAGATGTTGCCAATATTCTATCTAGACAAAATACAATTTCATGGCAGGCAGAAGTAGAAATTGCAAAACACTATGGCCAAGAATTTCTAAACAAAAGACATTGAAGTCAGTAAAACAGGATGATAAGATGACAATGTATTATCACGTATATACCACATTCATGTGTATTTTATTGTTAAAATCAAAATATCAATAACAACGATAAGAATTGACAGTTTAAAAAATACAGAAATTATATTATTATAACGTTTTACCAATAATGAGTTACTTCATCAAGGATAGATATCTATCCTTGATTCAGGGTTGACAATAGTTTTAATATCTTTTTATTTATTTTTATTTTATAATTTGATTTTGATTTAACAATTTTAAACAAACCAAATTTTAAATATACAAAGATGTAAAAATGCTAATGGAATTACTATAAAAGAATACTTTACAATAAATAATAATATCCATATTTTCAACTATTCGAATAGCCAATTTTTAATTGTATTTAATCACCAAGTTCTAGTAACACAAAATTTAGATTATGTTAAAAGAGAATTTAATAAAAGAAAATATATTATTTTTTTTTTGTTTTTGTTTTTGATGATTTTTTATCCTTAATAATCCACCATGTTACCAATATAATTCCAAAAATAGGAAATGCAGAAATAAAAACATAAGGAAATACCGCAAGTAAAGTAGAGGGTTCAAAAATAGTCATAAATCTTATACTACAAAAACAATAACAACAACCAAATATTAATTATTATTTATTTGCTAAATAGAATGTAGAGAAAATGAAAATTAAGATAAATCCAATGCCATCAAATTAGCATCTTCACCATCTCTATAATATGACTTTAATATAGATTTTGTTTGAAAACCAAGTTTTTCATATAATGATATTGCAGGTAAATTGCTTGTTCTGACTTCCAAGTAAATTTCATCGCCTTTTCTTGCCACTACACCATTAATACCTTCAATCATTAATGCTTTACCTATGTATTTACCCCTATGATTTTCCAAAAGAGAGATTGAAACAACATGTCCTTTTTTTACAAATCCTAATTTTCTAAAATTAGAGAATCCAAACTCCAACTTGCACATAATATAACCAACAATTTCATTTTGAAATTCAGCTACAATGAATGCTTCCGGTATTTCCCGAAGCAGAGATTCAAAAAAGTATTCGGTATAATGCTCAGGCAAAGTTTTTTCATTAATATCGATAACAGATTTTAAATCATCAACACAGCATCTTCTAAGGGAATATCCGTTTACATTTCTTAAGGCTATTTGCAAACAACATATAGTGATTAAAACAAATTATTTAACTTTATCACAAAAATTTATATAAACAATATCTAAGAAAACAATTTTCCTTGATCTATAAAAGAGTATTTAAATTACTTTGAACTTTATATAAAGTAAAGTTAATGCAATTATCTGAAAAGAAAGCTCTTTTAATCACATATCCTAATCAATTTGCAATTACAGAGGCAAAATCTCTTGCTGAATCAACAGGATATTCAATTTTAGATACTATTTGTCAAAAACATATAACGACATCAAAGTTTGGTATTGGAAAAGGCAAAGCCGAATTTGTTAAAGAAAAAATCATGGAACTAAAACCCAATGTAATAATTTTTGATGAAGTATTAAAACCAAGTCAACAATATAATCTTTCAAAATTATGTAAAATCGAAGTAATAGACAGAGAGAAATTAATTTTAGAGATTTTTTTAAATAGAGCAGTAACTAATGAATCAAAAATTCAAGTAAAATTAGCTCAATTAAAATATGACATTGTAAGGGTAAAAGAAAAAGTACGTCTATCAAAAGGGGGAGGAGAAGAGCAACCAGGGTTCTTTGGTGTTGGAAAATATGATGCAGATATAGAAATTTTAAATATTAAAAGACGAACAGTAGTTCTTAAAAAGAAATTATTGGTTGAAGAGAAAAAAAGAAAATTACATAGAAATCAAAGGATGCATGAAAAAACACCATTAATATCTTTAACAGGCTATACTTCTGCTGGAAAAACATCATTATTTAATTTAATAACAAATGAAAAAAAAGAAACAAATAAACAATTGTTTACCACCTTAACTACATATACACGATCGTCTATTATTAATGAAAAAAAAGTCTTATTAACAGATACGATAGGATTTATAAGCAAATTGCCGCCGTATATGATTGAAGCATTCAAATCAACGTTATCTGAAATAAATTATGCAGATGTAATTTTACTAGTTTTAGATTTTAGTGATGATACTATATCTATTAAGGAGAAACTAAAAAGTTCATTGGAAACACTATCCAAGTTAGAGGTTCCAAATAACAAGTTAATATTAGTTTTAAATAAAATTGATTTAGTAAAATCTACAGAAATCGAAGATAAATTACAAGAATTAAATATTCAACCGGATATGAATCAAATAGTTTCAATCTCTTCAAAGACAGGATTGAATGTTCATTTATTATTAAATAAAATTGACTCCATGTTAGTAGTTCCTGAACAATTAAGAACATAAATCAAGATACAAACAAAGGAAATGATTAAAAAAGATAATAAATTCAGTGAAATACAAAGTCATGTATTCAGATATAAAATTAAAAGAGTTCGAATGGTATCTAAGAGATCTTTTTTTTAGAACTAACAAAAATAACAATAACGATAAAGAATTAATAAAGGATTTTAGAAAGGATGAAATTGCCAAATTTCTAATAAAAAATTATTTAAGATACCGAAATTCCGAATTTGATGAAATATCAAACCTTTTAAATATTGTTTTAGATGATATGCAAAAAAATAACATTTTAATTGTAGATAATGAAATAATAAAAATTCATTCAAAATTTAATAGAAAACAATGCGCTAAATGTTTCTATATCAATTATTTATCTTTAAAAGAAGCTATTCGTTGTAGAAGGTGTGATTCAGACAATTTACAAGAATTTCCTAAAAAGAAAAACATGAAATAATGACTATATAGAAGTACAATAAGCTAGATTAATAAATAACACCCAGATCTATATAAAATTTATAAAAAGGTCATGATCAATGCTTATACCAAATCACATAAAAGGAATTGAAAAAGTCCATAATGATAATTTATTGTGGGTAAATATCGAAAAACCTACAAGAGAAAAAATGGATGCTATAGCCAAAAGGTTTGCTCTCCACGAATTGAATATTGAAGACAGTTTATCAAAAAATCAACTACCAAAAATTGACAGGTATGATGACCATATCTTTATAATCCTTCAATTTCCTACAACCCAAAAAGAAAAATCATTCCAAAGATTCAGTCAACTATCACTATTTGTTGGAAGAAATTTTCTTATAACTATACATCAAGGAGATTTAAAACCTTTGGTGGAACTTTTTCTTTCATGTAAAACAGATGAACATAATAAACAGAATATAATGGGTAATTCGGCTGGTTACCTTTTACATACTATTCTCGATAGCCTAGTTGATGACTTGCTTCACATTCTCATGAAAATAATAGGAAATATAGATGATATCGAAGATGCAGTTTTTGATGACAAGATAGCAGTTGTAAAAGAAATTGCAACCCTCAGAAGAGAAATTACAACATTGCGTAGAGTAGTGCTGCCACTAAAAAGAATCATGGTAGAAATAACTTCAAGAGATGTTAAAAAATTTTCAAGTAATGCAGAAGAAGAAGATTTGATATCTTATTTTGATGATGTTAACGACCATATTTTCAAAGTTATCGAAGCTTTAGAAGAAGCAAAAGAAACTATTGAAATTTATAAAGATTCTGATTTTATGCTAAGTACTGAAAAAACTAACAAAATATTGAGCTTTTTAACTATTTTATTTACATTATCGATTCCACTTACAGTTATAGGAACGTTTTTTGGAATGAATGTACGAATTCCTTTTAGTACAAATTCAAGTAATATAATTACAGACTATATTCCTGTGATCATTATACTAATAGTATCTATAGGGTCAGTCATTTTAATGATATGGCTTTTTAAAAGATTAGGATGGATGGATAAATTGACAGATTGATAATAAGAAAGGCTTTAGATGATATTTAGAAATCATGATAAAATGAAGCGAAGGAAAAAAATTATGGAATACTAATTATTTCTTTTTTTAGTTTTAAATTACATATAAATAAGAATACTAGATAACAAATTCTATTTTAAAACATATCATTTACATCCCCTAAATAATATTAATATATTTGATAAAATATTTGGTAATAACCCTGTTGAAACTAGTTACTGATACCAAAATGAAAAACAATGAGGGTTATTTTGAATTACAGAAATAAACATAAATGAAACTAATCAATCAGTATCATGTAAACATGTTAATAAAACAAGTAGATTTCTAAATCGACAAAAATAGAAAATTAAACATATATACATAGTAAATTGGGATTTAACTAAATGGGGTATCCCCATTTCCTAATCCAATAATATTATTAGATTTCTCATAAAATAAATTTTAATTGAAATTATTATTAAATATATTTTTTTAAATAAACTCAAATCAGCCTAAAATAAATTTATCAATAGATTGACTAACCTTATTTGAAATTTTCTGCAATTCAACATTTATTAAATTTAAATCCTTACTTCCAAGTTCGTCTGATATAAAATCATAGATCCATCTTGTTTGTGTCTGATAAGAATTTTTTTCATTATTTGTACAATCACAGTCAAATAGTTTTCTAAAGGCGATATGGGTAAAGTTTTGTTTTGGTAACGCACCATGAAAATGTAAAATATTCGAAGGAATAGAAACAATTTCTCCAACATCAAGTAAATTTAACTCAATATCCTCCAAATCAAAATTTAATATAGTATTTTTTTTTATTTCACCTATTACGCCTTTTCCATAAAAAGGGATTAGTAATTGCTCAGATTCATGGAAATGTATTGTTGTTAGTGCGCCATTTAAAAACTCTACAAAATAAAGCTCTTGATCTTGAGAATTTTTTTCATTATACACATCTTTAATCCTCACATTACCGTTAAAATAATTAGAATTAACCGTTCTCTCATTACAATTATAGAAATTTCTTTTATTCATAAAAATAGATTCTCTTTCTGGAATTTAATTTTATGGACGATATTTTATAAGTTTCAAGTTAATTAATTCCATAATATTAAAATTTACAAGCCATCAATAAATATTTATAAAATTTATTTAATTTAAAACTAAAGAATTCATCAAATATTTGTATTCTTGTAACAATAAGTAATAACTCTATTAATTAAATGACAATATTATAATTGGATTTATTAATATAATGTATAAAAAAAGTATCCATATTCTCACTTTTTATATAACAATGTACAATAAATTATTTACACTTTTTTTAAATACTGATGTATTAACTGAATGGCGGTAGATCCCTCGCCCACCCCTGCAGCGATTCTCTTGATAGAGCCATGACGTACATCTCCAGCAGCAAATACACCAGGAATATTTGTTTCAAGTAGAAAAGGTTGATGATCTATTTTCCAATCTTGTAGATGTTCGTTATTAGCCAGATCCGAGTCCAGTAAGAATAAAACCATGAGTATCTCTTTGCACGATTCCATCAAGCCAGCCTGTGTGTGGCTCTGCACCAATATATATGAATAGTCCTGCAGCTGGAACAGTTCTGGTGTTCTCCTGTTTTAGTATTCTTTACAGCGATATTATCAAGTTTATTTTCACCATTTACCTCGGTAACTACGGTATTTAACCATACTCTAATATTACTTGTTTCATTTATTTGGTGAACAAGATATTGTGACATTTTTTCGGCTAAACTATCTGAGCGAACAAGTAACGTTACTTCTCTAGCATATTTTGAGAAATAAATTGCAGCCTGCCCGGCAGAATTGGCGCCTCCGACGATATAAATATCCTGGTCTTTATAATGTAATGCTTCTACAATAGAGGCTCCATGATATACACCAGCTCCTGTTAATTTGTCAATATTCTTTACATCATCAAGCTTGCGATATGTTACCCCACAAGCAATTAGCATTACATGGCATCTTATCTCGGCGCCATCTGCAAATTTTGCTATACGATATTGACTGTCAACTTGTATGCCTGTGACCTCTTGAGGATTTAGAATCTCAACGCCAAATTTAATAGCCTGAGCAACAGCACGTCTAGCCAAATTATAGCCAGTCAAGCCAGATGGAAACCCGAGGTAGTTTTCTATATTAGAACTTGCACCGGCCTGGCCCCCAGGCGCATGTCTTTCTATTAATACCGTATGCAAACCTTCCGATGCACCATACACTGCTGCTGCTAATCCAGCTGGACCTCCTCCTATTATCACTAAATCATAAAATGTCATCTGCGCATGTGTTCTGAGACCAATTTTTTCGGCAATTTGTGAATTGGTTGGCTCAACCATGTAGGATCCATCAGGAAATATAATGATGGGCAGGTGTAAAGAAGAGTAATTAAAAGAAGGAGTATGATGATTTATTGCTATATGTATTTTATTGTCATTCTCTGTAGAAGACGAACTAACAGTAGGAGAATTAATAATAGTAGTTGTAGCGGAATTAGTTGGTGGAGTAGAAGAGCTGGTTGAAGTAACAAAAGAAACTAAACGACGAACTTCTTCATCACTTTCTATATCTAGCCATTGATAAGGTATGCCATTTCTGGCTAAAAATTCTTTTATCTCATGGGATCTCGGTGACCATTTTTCCGATATAACTTTAATACCATCAAACGCTGGACGGTATGAAGACCGCCAGTCATCAAGAATATCATTTAGAGAAGGGTAAAGATATAATTCAGGTGGTTCACAAGGTTTGGTTAAATAAAAATCAACTTTTACTTTATTGATTGACTGCATAATTGCATCTGTATCACCATAATCGGTAAGTAACACCCGCCTTGCCTCTGGAAAAATATCTATAGTTTTTTCCAAGAATTCAACACCAGTCATTTCAGGCATTCTCTGGTCAACTATAAATAATGCTATAACTTCATTGCGTAACTTTAACTGTTCTATTATTTTAAGACCCTGGTGGCCAGAATCTGCTAAAAGTATGTGAAAAAGATTACTGTATTGCTTCTTTAAATCATGTTCAATGGATTTTAACAGTATGGGGATCATCATCCACTATCAGGATTACAGGTTTCATATCACATTTCACATATTCCTATAAGAATGTGTAAAAACTATGATAAGAAGATTTTTAAATATTTTCTTTATGGACATAATTATAATCCTATAAGGCAGGTTGCTGATAGATATAATATAATGGAAAGTATAGATAATTCGTTATGTAGACATTTTGCACAAGTAAATCAGAGGATAAAACCAAGGACCCCAAATGGCTGTGAGGAATGCTTACAAATAGGTTCTGGATGGGTTCATTTGCGTTTATGTTTAAGCTGTGGACATGTAGGCTGTTGTGATTCATCTCCGAATAAGCATGCGACAAAACATTTTCACAAAACAAAACACCCTATAATAAAATCATTCCAACCAGGTGAAAACTGGGAATGGTGTTTTGTTGATGAAGTATTAAAAGAATAAGAATTATTCAGCTAATATTAATATCGCCATAACAAGCATTATTCTTGAGAAGGTTCTAGTGCATCAGGATGAAGGGCATTATCCCGCATTTAATGTGGGACATACAAGGCACTTTCAAATAGTAATATCAAATAAATATAATTGCAGGAAAATCAATTGATAGAATAAATGCTTCTAAAATATAGATAAAAGTAAAGAAAATAGTCAAGAAAAGTTAACTAGAACAATATACCGCTTGGAGGTTTCAGAGAATATAATGCAATTGCAAACTTCAACTGCTAATAACCTATACATGATTTTTGCACATGCCTAATAAGGTTGGCCAAATTTTGGCTTTATTATATTTGACATCTTTAGTCTTTCCCATTATAAATAAACAAAGGATAAAATATAATGATGAATATTAACCCCATAACTTTAATTATCCATCGCACATTCACAATGTAACTATTCTTAATACAAATGTATTAACCATTAGAACAATAATTCCAATTAACACAATAATGAACAATTTATTAAAATACTGCATTCAAATACATCACCTGAATTGGAAGTGGGATTTGAACTTCGTAGTAATACTCTTGGAGACAAAAAAATGATTTACCTGTTTATAGAATTTAGCAATAATCAAACAAAGATTAGAAAATGAATTATTTTATTGATTATTATGGTAATTGAGAATCTTTTTCCAAAATTTATCTTATTCCCGTTAATCTTAGCATGTGATGAATCAAGAGTACAGACCAAGGGGCTTAGTGCTGATATCGGTCCTATAAGCAGGATTCCATATCTTATCAGTGTAAGTAATTATTTAAAGGTATTGATCAGAAAATGATGCTACTTGCAATATATAAGACACTAGATCATATATCTATTTCTTTGAGTTTATGGACAGTTTTACAGCGTGGACAGTTGTTTTAAGAAACAGCTAGAAATATCAGAACTTTCGTTATTTAATTCAAGTTTTTTCTGAAGAATATCTGAAAACAACTGTCAATACTGTCCAACCGTCAAATACTTTGCTATGCAAGGAAGGGCTAACCTTCTATAATTTTCTGTGCTTGTCAATAATGAAAATGAATTTATTTATGACCTTGTAAATAGACTTGCGTCATATATGGAATAGTTACCAACTTTACTTTTAATCATCTCTTTTAACTTTTCCAAATTATTAACAATATCAAAGCCTAACAAGATTTCTCCTCTTCTAACAAGACACTTGTTGTAGACATGCCCGTTCATACATTTTGTTGATTAAGGTTAACTAAATATATTTAGAAAAAGGGAATCATGCAACAAAACATATCAGATGTAGTAGCAGAACTGATAAATTATGGAATAATGAATTAATATAGATTGTTTCTAATTATGCAAGAGATTCTATTCTTTATTTTAAATTAAAAAATAAAAGTTATGTAATTGTTTGGTTATGTATTGTAGATTTTATCTTGATAGGGGATGGATAATTATACTTGCAAAGAGTGACCAGAACAGAGTAATGGTAGACAAAACAATGACGATATGTTAATCATAATGATGGCTTTATTTTCAAGCAATAACGAAATTACTATGCTAATAAATGATATTGCAACTGCTAAAAGTAAAATTCTATGGTTAAACCTTCTTTTAATTACTTTTTTTAAAATCAAAACAGTTGGCCAAAAGTACACTCTTCCAAATAAGGAATTAGCAATAAAACTAGAAATGACTACTCCTGTTTCTCCTCCGAATAAAGAATAATCTTTTTCATACAGATCAAGGATGGACAACAATGGAATTAAGTGTCCTTACAGATTGTTGTAACCATTGGCTGTTGTCTTTCATAATCAGCGGAATATGGACTAAATAAATAATATCACAGCGTCTTTGAGCATGTATAACGTGATTCTTTCACTTTGATTGTTAGGTGTTTTTCGTTTTTTTCTTTAAATTCGAAAAATTCCCAATTTTATGATTAAAGATTTAACTCAATATGTTTTACAAAAATTTGGCTTTAACAAGATTCGACATCTCTAGCCTCTTTTATATCAATATTTTACTATCGTGTGTGGTATTCAAGTTTATAATTTCTAATTTTCTCCTCTGCGGTTTATGCATATTTTAATCGGCTTATCATTGTTTGTAAGACCAAAACTATCTGACACGATGAATGAGTAGTTATTTTCTGAATTGTGATACTTAAACATGCCTTCGGCCGATTTATCCTAGTTCATGTAATACAGGAGTTACTCGTGAACCTATAAGTTCTGTAGCCTGCATAAGTTTCTCATGAGGCAGTGATGCAGGATTCATCATAAAGGTGATGCGAGATATATCGCCTCCGAGGGCTTGGCTATGTCTAATAATTTTCTCTGTAACTTCTTCCGGATTGCCTACGAGTAATGCGCCATTATGGCCCCTTTGGGCTTCAAAATCTCTACGAGTAATCGGTGGCCAACCGCGTTCCTTTCCAATTTCATTCATGCTATGTGCATAGCCTGGAAAAAAATCATCTACTGCCTCTTGTGTGCTATTCGCCACATAACCCAACGAATGTATGCCTACTTTCAGTTGAGGATAAATGGCCTGCCCTTTTTCCTGCCTCTCTGTAAAGAGCTATTAATGGTTTGAAACTGCGTGTTTCGCCACCGATGATTGCGACCATAAGAGGAAGGCCAAGCAGGCCAGCTCTAACAAAGGATTCCGGTGTTCCACCAACGCCTATCCATATCGGCAAAGGTTTCTGCAAAGGTCTAGGATAGATTCCCTGTCCAGTCAAAGCCGGTCGGTATTTACCGGACCAATGATACATGTTCATTCTTACGAATATTTAACAACAATTCAAGCTTCTCTGAAAAAAGGGTATCGTAGTCATCCAATCGCAGGCCAAACAATGGAAATGCCTCTATGAATGAGCCGCGACCCACCACCATCTCTGCCCTACCCTGAGACAAAAGATCCAAAGTTGCAAATTCTTGAAATACTCGTACTGGATCGGCGGCACTCAATACCGTTACTGCACTAGTAAGCCGTATTTGTTTAGTTCGCGTTGCAGCAGCCGCCAGGATGACAGATGGTGCAGAATCAAGGAACCCATGACGATGATGTTCGCCTACTCCAAATATATCCAATCCAATCTGATCTGCATATTCAATCTGTTCAACCAATCGTCGCAAGCGTTCAGATGAGCTTACAATTTCCTTCGCATTATCATGAAAAGCCGCAAAACTGTCAATTCCTACTTGCATCAGAGATACATCAGATAAGAATATTATTTAAATAAATTAGTAATCTTCAATATAGTAAATATAAATTACCTAATTTAGTAAGCACAAATTTCTATACTCATTTAGTCTCTTAATATCAGCCCCTGGCATTCAAATAGTAAATTATGGTTATAACTTTGCTAACTTTATTGCTCGTATTGCTTTTAGTTCAAAATAGCTCCATAAATATATTTTATCCGGTTAACAAGTAACACCCAGGATTTATTTTACTTTCACATGTTAATTTGGGTTTAACCATAAGGTTCACCATTATCATCACCTATAACGAGCAGCAAAGGTATCTTCTAAGTCACTGGATAGATCTTGAAGAAATTGTCCTCTAATCAATTTTGAGTATACAACTAAATCACGAGCAAGCATTTTTAGACGTTTATTTAATAGATTGTTAATGACTTCTCTTTCTTCATTAAAATCTTCAGATCCATTTACAGATATACCATAAGGTAAACTCCATCCATAACACTGTCGTACAGTTGTCCTCATTTGATCCATTACCGTCAACCCCTTCTCGTGAGATGTACAAATATAACCAAATGTCTTTCCGGCAAACTCTTCCCAATAGTAGTCTAAAAAGTTCTTCATAGAACCAGACATTGAGCCGTGATAGTCAGGGGAAACCCGTACAAAAGCATCTGCCCAATTGACCTGATCGGTCGCCTTTTTGCATGTTTATATCCGATTGTATTGATAAATCTGGATTAAAAAGTGGCATATTAGTTTTACGAAGGTCAAGTAAACTAGTTTTGGCGTCGTATTTACTTGCTCCATATCTAGCACTATATTTAATATTTTGGTACCATAAGAATCATTTCGCATACTACCGGCGACGCCTAAAATATTCAATGTTTTCATAAATAATACAGTATTTTCTCCTACTATATTTGATACCGATTTATAATAATTTGAATGAACTATGAACTAATACTGTCGTAATTTTTAGTAATAATAGATAGAACGTTGCTTTATCTTATCTACCAATCAATACGATCACTGCGATTGCAATCCAAATAAGGATATTCTTAAAATCATTTCGAACTTAATTCCTTATACATTATGTTTAATATGATTTGGATTTTATTTTTTTGCATGTGT
>CAWISD010000099.1:0-32171 GCA_963838615.1 uncultured Nitrososphaeraceae archaeon | reverse complement strand
AGATCTTGAACTATCAAAGGAGGAGTTCCTGCTTCTTTGCTCTCTTTTAGCCTCTGATTAACTCGAATTATATCGACTAGTTTGTGTGTAAGATCGTCTTCTGAACGTATACCAGTTTCTAATATAATAGAAGGTCTTACAGTAACTGGTGGAACTGGTAATACCTGTAAAATAAACCATTCAGGACGTGCAGTTTTGGGATCATATCCTAATAAAATCAGATCTTCATTTGTAACATTCACTAATCTTTCCCTAATTGTAATTGGCAGTAATCTATTTTCACCCACATCGGTCTTTTTCTACAAAAATAGTAGGTTTTGTAAATATGAGATCGTATTGTTCTTTTTGACAATGAGGACAAACTTTTACTTTTTTTGCTTTTTCGATTATGTCATCTTTAACATTTTCAAGAGTAATAACTGCATATGCAGCTTTACTATCTCGCAAATTTTTATATTTTTCTAGATCATCGTTATTTAATTTGATACGATTGCATGACCTACAAGTAATTAACAATAATTTATGGATATCATCGATAAACGCGATATGCAAAACCGGTTCGGCAAGTTCGATATGTCCAAAATGGCCAGGACATCTTGCAGAAGTATTACCACATGTCGCACATTTTTGCCCAGGTTCCAAAGTTCCAAGTCTACCATCCATAAGTCCCCCTTGAACAGACATACCATCTTCATCGTATGTTTCAGGAGCAGTTATTTCTGTTACGCTATATTTTCTGACATCGACAGGAGATAATACACTAAATCTAATTCCATCTAGAATTTTTATTGATTCATCATTCATTTAATTTAAACCCACCTTTATAAAAGAGAAAATCAAACTTTCTCCTTAATTAGTAATCTTGGAGCAACATTTAAACTCATCATTTCTTGCAATAATAACTTAAAAGCATAGGCTATAATTACATTTGAAATTTTTCCTTTATCACCACAAACTCTACAAACATATTTTCTTTGTTTAGTATCAAAATAAGCTAAAAGACCACATCGTTCACATATGTTTACTTCTGCTTTGTCAGATTCTTCCAACAATCTATCCTTTAGCATCATGGAAGCACCATAAGCAATCAAACAGTCTCGCTCCATCTCTCCAAATCTCAAACCACCGCCTCTTGCTCTACCTTCAGTAGGTTGTTTGGTTAACATTTGGACTTGTCCTCTGGCTCTACTATGGATTTTATCAGCAACCATGTGATGAAGTTTTTGATAATATACAACACCTACATATACATCAACAGGAAAACGCTTTCCAGTCCTTCCATCATACATGGTCTCTTTCCCACTATGTTTAAAACCATAGCTCTCCATCACATCTTTAATATCATTTAGCTTCTCACCCAAAAATGCAGAACCATCAACTATTTTTCCTCTCAAAGATGCAGCTTTTCCTCCAAGTGATTCCATAAACATGCCAACGGTCATTCTAGATGGAAACGCATGAGGATTGATCATTACATCAGGAACTACACCATCACCAGTGTATGGAAGATCCTCCTGATTTACAAGCATTCCAACCACACCTTTTTGACCATGTCTAGATGCAAATTTGTCACCGATTTCTGGAATTCTCATATCCCTTACCCGAATTTTATACATTTTACCACCTTCTACAGATTGAGTCATGATGACTGTGTCCACAACACCACTTTCAGATGGTCTAACGCCAATAGAAGTATCTCTTCGATAGGGGCCTTTTACCTCAAATTCTTTATATTCTTCCATGAATCGCGGAGGAGATGTACGACCTATCAGAATATCACCTCCATTTACAACAGATTCATGCATTATAGAACCATCGGCCTCTAGTAAACGATAAGCCTTTTCTCCACGATATCCTCTAATATTAGCCTCTGAAGATGGAATTTCAAAAATATCTTTCATGCCTCCGGGATATTGTTTGGCTTCAGCTTCATATACACGATAAAAAAAAGTTCTAGCCAAACCTCTATCTATAGAAGATTTACTAAATACTACAGCATCTTCGATATTATACCCCTCAAATGGTAAAACTGCAACCACACAATTTTGTCCAGTTGGCCGCTCATCCAGACCAAGCAAATTGATAGCTTTTGTACTTACTACAGGCATTTGAGGATACAACATAAAATGTTGTCTAACATAGGTACTAGCGTTCATAAGAGGGGTCGAGAACCCAAGGCTTTGTTTGGCCATAGCACTTTCATATGTATTCCTTGGAGATTGATTGTGTTCAGGGTATGGTATAATAGAAGCTCCGACACCAAGAATTGCAGATAAAAAGATTTCTACATGAGTATGTTCAGTAGTCAAGTTCTTTATCTCGCTTGCAATGTAGCAATTTTCTTCTTCGTTTGCATCAACTAACTCTACAATTCCCATGTAAAGTAAATCAGACCATGACAAGAATTTTTTTAATATTTTTTCAAGGATCTCTTTGGTTAATAATACATTACCATCCTTTATAATGGTAAGAGGTCGCAAAACTCTTCCAGAATTACAACTTATGTATAATCTTTTTGTAGCATTATCATTTAATGAGGAATAATAATATATACCCATGTGAGGATGCATTCTACCTGAGCGTCTCATAGTACGGAGACGATTAGATAGATGTCTACCATCTTCGATATACCCAATTAACCGACCATCCACAAAAACTCTAGTACCCTTTTGTTTCAAGTCATCATTGGCCTCATTAACATTTTGTACACCCAGTTGGTACATTTTTTCTATAACATCAGAAGAAAGAACACTTACAGATATTATTGCAGATAGTGCCAAATTTTTAACCAATCCACAATTAGAACCCTCAGGGGTTTCAGAAGGACAAATTCTTCCAAAATGTGTAGCATGCAAGTCTCTTGCTTCAAAATTCGGTTGACTTCTACTTAAAGGAGATTGAATTCGTCTAAGATGACTTACAGTAGACATATAATTAGTTCTATCCAAAAGCTGAGTAACACCAACTCTACCTCGTCCCCAATTTCCCGTAGCTATTGCATTGTTTAACTTATCTGAAATAATTCCAGGTCTAACTGCTGCACCAACAGCATTAATTCCTCGTTTTTGACCCGATCTTTCTAGTTGATATTTCATATCTCGAATAAGATTCCTAAAGGCGGTTCTAAAGAGGTCAGCTAACATTTGACCTGCAAATTTTATTACTTTATTACCATAATGATCTTTATCATCGGTTTCGATCCAACCTAGATTTAATTCAATCAATTTACATGCAGATTCACCCAAAAATAATGCTTTCTCATATCGATTATCTGGATTTTTTCCAAGATGAGGCAATAAACCCCAATCTAAAAGAGTTTCAGCTCTCTTTGATTTGAAACTCTTCCAGCATACCTGGAGCAATTCTTTTACTTATATAGACAATTGCATCCCTACTAGTCACTACTTCCCCAGATTTTTCAAATGATGGCTCCAATTCATCCTGAATAACATCATTTAGAGAAACGGCATTTGCAATATCCTTATCGGCTTCAAGACCCAATGCCCTTACCAAAATGATTAAAGGAATATCTACAGGAGATCCAGGTATTTTCGATACAATCGATCCATCTGGTCGCATAATAAGTTCTAATTTTGCACGGTATCCCACTATAGATGAATAAACCTTGGCTTTATATAGAACAGTACCAGAGGTTTCTTCGATATCTACAATAATCTTATTATATGATAAATCTTCTAATCCAACGATAACTCTTTCAGAACCATTAATTATGAAATAGCCACCAGGATCCTTCGGATCCTCACCTACATCTATGAGTTTCATTTCAGAATAATTATTTAACATACAAGCATTAGATTTTACCATAACAGGCATATCACCAATATGAATAAATCGAGATTCCAAGGTTTTGCCTTCTTCAACAATACTACATTCAAGCATTATTGGAGAACCATAAGTTAAATTTCTTAGTCTGGCCTCAACAGGAGCAACGTGAGTTATAGAGCCATCTAATTCCATAATTCGAGGTTGTTGTATTTTTATTTTGCCCAATTTAATCTTGTATGGATATTCAGCTGTTTCAATTTCTATTTCACCTACTTCATCAATTATACTTTGAAATCCTCTTTCGGTAAACTCATTATATGAATTAAGATGTTGTCTAGCAACCCCTTCACGTCGAAGAATATCATGAATTATTGGCCACATGTCTGTAGAAGAATTAATATTATAACTCATAACCATCCTACATCAACCTTCTACTACATAGCGGTAATATACACTTTCACCTGCAGTTGAGCTCTTTCTTGTTATTTTGATTATATCACTAGGTTGGGCATCCAATCCTTGTATCCCTTTATCAGATGACATAATGTAAGGAAGTTGACTGGGTTTTGAATTAAATTTTTTAAAGATTAAATCGGCTTCATCTTTAGATAAAATTTCATGTTTAGGTTGATATATATGATCAACAATTTTAATGTCTTTTTTTTCAGCAGACAATGTATTTAACCTCCGATTTTGATATTGAAACAGATAACAAAGATAAAATAAATTTCAAGATTAAGTTATATATTAATTATATACATATATATTCCATTGTATAATGACATAATTTCCGAATCCCATGTTTAAAAGTCAATTGCATTCTGTAGCGTTCCGAGTAATTGGATTATATAGGCTTTTAAAAATCTAACTCAAATATAGAGCAATAATATTCATTTAATCAATATCCATTCTTTAGAATAGAGGATATTGAAAACATATTTCTAATTTTTTAATAGATAAAAAGTTATATAAATAGATAATTTTAAAATATAACAGATATTCACAAATTAGAATTATTGCTTGGTCATATAACTCCATCTATTTATCGGCATGAATATTCCAATATTTGTGACAAGTTTGCCCACACATAATAGATCATAGATAAGAAGACAAGAGATACTCTTTTAATATTTTCTAGAAAAGGTGAAAGATAAGCTTGACAGGTTAAATGAAAACAAAAAGTACAAACAATACTGCTTTCTGATTCTTTTATTCTCAAAATTGGGCACATCCAAGTATATTTTCATTTACCTTATCGTCAAACATAATGCGTAATAAATAAATAATATCCATATTTCTTTATATTTTATAAATAAATTAAAATAAATATAATTTTTAGTATAATATAATTCAATATAGATTTTTTTAATTTAATTAAAGATTCGTTACTAAATGCTATAGGCATTATTCAACTCCTGTTTAAAATTGATAATATGGTAATTTCTCAGGTATTGTAAAGAAAAAAGATATTAACAAACCCTCTCTCAAATGTTTTAGTTTATACAAATACTATTACAAATCATGATCAACAGACATTTAGCGGTGCTACATTTGTATAGTTCATAAATAAACAAATATACCTTCAACTGAATTTTCATGATATAATTAGGCCATGATAACATAATTTAAAAGCAGAATGAGTGTTAACCATTAAAAGAATTTTTATAGGATTTATTTCTCCATATATAAAATAGTTGGTAAAAGTAATAAAATTTTACTGTGATTTAAAAAATATCCTATTAATTCTATCTTTTATTTTATTAATTATTTTTACCAACATCAGTATAAAAAATGGTTTTTCAGATAACCAATCAATATTAGATTTAAACTTGGTTAAATCAAAACAAAATTCTATCACAAATCAAAGTTTCACAAATTCAAATTTACAGAATTTAAAAAGCAATTTCTTTTACTTAAAAAATAATAAATTATTTGTTCCAATTAATTTTTATTCAGAAGAAAAAAACATACTTGATAATGCAATTTATGTAAAAGAGAAAAACTCTATAATATTAATACTAAATCCTACAAAATTTAATAGCAACATCATAATTGTTCAAATTCCAAGAAGCATAATTGATTCTAAAACTCCATCTAACAAAGATAATAAATTTACAGTATTAATTAATGACAAACCTTCTAAATTTTTAGAGATCACCCAAAAAAATGAATCAGATAAGAAACTAACCCTCGATAATCGAACAATAAATAGTTTTTTTAACAATACACATAATCGAGAATTATCAATAAAGTTTGGAAAAGATGCAAAAGTTATAGAAATATCAGGCACAGATTTGTCAAAGAATCAGACAGAAACACAACTTAATAAAGAAAGCAAAGAAAAATTTCAAAAGATTTTTCCAATATTATTAAAAAACAAAATCAATTATTTAATTTACAATATTAAAGGTGGAGACCTTAAAGATAGCAATTTGAAACAAAATTCCGTAAATAACAAAACACTTGATTTGTTCATTAATCCGTTTGATACAAATGGCAATTTAATTGTTCAAATTCCAAGAAGCATAATTGATTCTAAAACTCCATCTAACAAAGATAATAAATTTACAGTATTAATTAATGACAAACCTTCTAAATTTTTAGAGATCACCCAAAAAAATGAATCAGATAAGAAACTAACCCTCGATAATCGAAACAATCAATAGTTTTTTAAACAATACACATAATCGAGAATTATCAATAAAGTTTGGAAAAGATGCAAAAGTTATAGAAATATCAGGCACAGATTTGTCAAAGAATCAAAATCACACTCAACCTCAAGATAATTGGTTTAGCATCACAATATCAATATTTTTTATAAGTTTATCCATTTTGTCAATAATAATCATCTTTTTTTACAAAAGAGGAAGCGGGGTTTCCTTAAGTTTTAAAACCATCATTAAAAAAAACAAAAGTAGATAGTATTATCAAATATATTGCAAATTTAAAGGAAAAGTATTTTCTTTTGAGGTATTCGATTTGTAATCGAATAAAAAAATAAAGGATAGAAAGATTTTGCAGAAATGCATTTTTAAGCCAAGGTTGATGCGAAAGAAGCATCTAAAACCTTCAAGATGTCCAAAAACCCAAGAATAAACAAAATAAAAATAAAACTCATTTTAGGAATTTAATATCAATGTTCTAAACACTAAAGGAGAAACTACCCATCTGCAACCATAACTGGCCAAATTAACAGATTATTATGAGAAAAACTATGATATATAAATAACATATTCTACAGTTTTAGATTTCATATTCGATAAGAAATTAGTTGAATTACAATACATAAATGAAAAATGGTTCGCATTTTCTTCTAAATCAAATGCAATAGAAAGATCATAGCATCGTGTAAAAGAATAAAAATAACTGAGATGTAAACACCTGAAGAAAGGTCAATCAAAAAAAATCAAAGGGTTAAGATATTTAAAATAATAATAAAAACTTGATTCGTTATTCAATCTCTAAAAAGGGGCATAAAAATTTATGCAATATAATTAAAATACAATACGTTCTATAACTAATTCATTGATGAAATAGCAATAAAGCATTTATAAAATTGTAATTATACCTTAATAATTAATGAAAATTTTTAAATTAAATTATTCTAAATAATACAGGTCAGAAGCATTTGGTATTGGATTATAATAAAATGATTGAAATGGTTTTGGAAGAAAAGCAAGAATTAAATTTTGAAAAATTAAAAGATATGATTGAAGAAAAGAAGAAGAAAGTAGGAGCAGGATACCTCACTGACCAAGGAGCATTATTTTTAGTTGCAGCAGATATAGGCGTATCATTAGACAAAGCCAATAAAACTGAAAGTAGTATCAAAGATCTTTTCATTGGGGCTAGAGATATATCTACAATAGGAAGAGTTTTATCCATTCATCCAATTAGAGCATTTTTAAAACGGGATTCAAATCAAGAAACCAAAAATCGAATTATCATAATTTATGACAAAGAATCGAATATTAAAATTAAACTTTGGGATGAATTTGTAAACATACCAGAAAAATCAGGCATAAATCCAGGCGATATAATAAAAATATCAAAAGGGCAGGTAAAATCAGGTATGGACGGTAAGCCAATTATTAATTTGAGTGGTAACGGCACTCTAGAGATTTTAACGGATGAAAGAAAACAAAATATTCCTACAATTGAAGAAATAACAATTACTATAGATGATTTAGACACACCAAAAGACAATTTGGTAATAATAGGAAATATAAAATCAGATCCTCGAATATCAGAATTTACAAACATTCGAGGAGAACATTCAAAATCGTTACAATTTGAAACATCCAATGATGATAATAGCAGACAAATTAGAACAATAATTTGGAATATTACCGAAGAAAAAATACCAAAATCTTTAACAGCGGGTTTTAAAATAAAATTAATAGGAGTTAAAACCAAAACAGGAAATCCAAATTATGGTAATGGGGATTTAGAAATTCATGGAGATGAAGGTACAACAATCGAATTTGTAAATCATAATGAAACAGTTGACAGCTATATTTTACGAATTATTTCATTTAATAAAGACAACAATGAAAATAAAATAAGTTGTATTGCGGTTAACGAAAATGAAAAGTTTTATTATTTGAATATAAATAAAAACTTGTTTGATCTAGAAATAAATGAAGATGACATAATAGAATGTTTTCCCAGTAGAGTATTAGGAAATACAATAGATATTTTAAGTCAAGATTCATATATTCAAGTATTAAATGAGGACAAAAATATTCCATTATCGTCTAGTTTAGAGACAAAAATTAAAAATATAGAAGTATCAAATAAAGTATATATTATAGAAGCTATTGTGCTGCAATCTCCTAACACAATGGATATAAACACTAAAAGTGGTGAAACTATACCTGTAACTGATACTATAATTGGGGATGATACTGGCGAAATTCGGCTAGTAGCTTGGAGAGAAACTAGCAATATATTGAAAAGTTTTAATATCGGAGAACGAGTAAAAATAAAAGCAGTATCTGCTACTACAAATAAAGAAGGCAAAATTGAATTAACATTGAAACCTTATTCCAATATTTCAAAAATAAGCTAAAATGAGAATAAAAGAAAAAATATACATGGTTAACAACTCGAAAATTTGGACTATGTGTTCCAAAAACCTCTTGTCATAACATATTGTTTTTCTGTTTCATATATAGTTTTCAACAATGAACCATCATCAACATAATTTCTTAAAATTCTTGCGCAAGTATCTGCACCAATTCCATGACCAGATAAAACAAATATAGCTAAACTTACCAAAATTATTTATTAAAGATGCTATTTTCCAGGCCCTATCAAATTTATTTTCTTCATCCTTCGATAAAGAAGAACCTCGAAGTTTTCGTTCGATAATATTTTTAAGTTCAATATCAGACCAAAAAGTGGCAGATATTAACTTAGATTTACAAAAAGGACAACGAATGTTTTCAGGAAGATCCTTAGTTTCATACATTCTTTCCCATTTACCACATCTAATACAAATTAACTTGTGTTTTGTTTTAGATCAATCTTTCTTTAATTAATTCTAGAACCCCACTTTCGATATTCAATGGAGCAGAAATGGATTTTTTTGCGTGTGCTAAAATAGGTTGTGCCAATTCGGAAAAGTCATCACTCTCAAACCAATGAACATTTATCTCCTCAGATTTAATTTTAGCAATTATCATAGAAGTTTTTTCAATATCATATTTATCATGAATTAGTTCTCTTATCGACTCTTTACTTATAGATGTTTTATAGTATTTATCATATAACATTCTAGCAATTTTTTTATCATATACAGATTCTTTATATATAAGACCAAATCTTTTAGCGACTCCCCACACTTTCCAATTAATATTATATGTTCCTAAAAAAGAGGCGATTAGTACTGATTCTACATCAAATTCATCTTCAAATAGTGAAAAAAAATGATTTTTTCTTAATCGTATATTATTTGAACTTAAAAGAATACGATATGGATCGGATCGAGTTTCAATCATATAACCCATTTTTGAAGAAATAAATGTAGATAACAATGAACTTAGAGTATTGTTAATTTTAGAACCAAAGGTACTATGAATAACCACGATATTTTGATTTAAAACGCTTTCAATTACAATATTTTCTGCATCTGGAATTATTTTTATAGATTTTAGCTTTTCAGACAACTTCTTTAAAAATATCAAATCAAATTGCGATGGAAAAAAATTATCTTGTGGTACATTTATTGATATCAAATAATTTCTTTCTGGCAATACCAACCATTTTAGCAGTATCATAATCAACAGGTATCATTTCACCAACCCAATAAGGAACATTGATTGGAGCACCACTCAATGGCTCTACATGAACTTGAAGTTTATTTTCATCAATTATTAATATCCTCCATTGAGAACCTTTTAATACAAAAACATTACCTTTCTCACCATAATCTCCTACAAATTGTTGATCTAATGTACCTATTCTTTTTTTACTAATTGAATCAATTACCTCAAACTTTACAACATGAGGTATTGTAGAAACATTTTCATAATAGTATCTATAAGATTTTCCACTTCGAGTGATGGTTTGTTTTTCTTCATCGAATTTTAATAAACGAGTACTACTCAATAAATTAATACAATCTAAAAAATCTAAAAATGAAATGGAATTGAATGAATATGAAGATTTAAAAAGATCAAATAATTTACCCAATGGTAAAGGATGCTTGATTTGCAATGTCAGCACCGACAATATTATGAGCCAAGTACATCAAGAGCACCCATATGAAGAGTTTGTGATTCTATTGAACCCTTATTAACCCTGTTAACTATTCCAACAGACTCCATAAAATCATCAAAAGTATTAGTAATTATCATACCCTTAGCAGATGATCTTCGAGTATGTCTACTTCTTCCAATACGCTGTATTAATTTAGATACTTGACGAGGAGATCCATAATGAATAACAAGATCTATAGAACCTATATCTAAACCCAATTCTAATGATGATGTACAAACTACTATTCCAATGAATCCAGATCTCAATAAATTCTCTGTTTCCTCACGAGCTTCTTTAGATAAAGAACCATGATGTATATGAATTGGAATATTATTTTGATTTTTTAGAACAGTTCCTATAAATTCAGATTCATCTCTTGTATTGGTAAATAATAATACAGAAGAAGAAGAATAATTGTTCTATTTACTAAATCTAAAATAAATCCAGAAACTTCATTTATGGAGCCATCCATATGTTTTATTTCAATATCATATTTTCTTAGAGTTTTATCCAATAAAACAGCACATTTTCTTTGTTCACCAGATATAAAATGGGATGCTTCCTCAAGGTTTCCGATAGTTGCAGAAATACCAATTATACAAAAAGAATTTGAAATAAGAGATAGTCTTTGGAGACATAGTGATAAATATGAACCTCTTTTAGAAGGCAACAATTCGTGAACCTCATCAATAACCACCCATTCTAAAGTTTTTAAAATTGGAATCATTTTTTCATTTACTAAAATAATAGCCAATGATTCTGGAGTGGTAATTAAAATATCCGGAGGATATTCATATATTCTTTTTACGTTTACTATATGGAGTATCACCATGTCTTATATCTACTTTTAAATTTTCAGACTCTGCATATTTAATAATTCTTCTAAATACATCATTATTGAGCGAACGTTGGGGAGTTATGTATAAACATTTAATTCCAGATCTTTTTTGACCACCTTGTTGTTGCTCAAAAGATATCATACTAATTACTGGGAGTATTGCAGCCTCGGTTTTTCCAGATCCTGTAGGAGCAACAATTAGTGAATTTTGTCTTCTAATTATCGCTCGATAAGATTGTTCTTGGATATAAGTTAATTTCGCAAATGATTCTTTGTGAAATTTTTCAAGTACAAAAGCATCAAATTTTTTATAGTATTTATTATTATCCAAATTTATCAGTTTGTTGTTTATATTTTCTACCTTTTTTATTTAGATTGTCTGCAATTCTAGGCTCTTTTGTTATAGGTGATATAGATCTGGAAGAAATAAATTCATAAGCAAATATGCATATAAAAGCTACAATAAAGATTATCAAAGATGAATAATAAACTAAACTATCAAAAGAGTATGCCATTATAACACTGAATAAATATATCAAGTCAAGTTATAAATATGTTCAACATTCTAAAATTAACATAAAGAAGTAAGTTTTATATAGAAATGAAGGTTATTTATTATAATTCTTGTTGTTTTTAAGAAAAATAAATAGTGATTGATATGTATTCAAGGGACTTTAATTCAAATCAAAATAACCAAGAAAAACAGTCGATAATGGCCACTATTTTACAAAATCTACCCCGTGAATGTTCACTTACTAAAATAGAATATGAAGGTCCTAGAATAGCACTTTATACAAACCAACCGGAATTTTTGTTAAAGAATAATCAAGTGTTATCCAATATAGTAAATTTAATAAAAAAAAGAATAGTATTGAGACTTGATGAATCAATAAGAATAAAAGAGAACGAAGTAATAAAGATAGTTGAGAAATACATATCTAAAGAAACAGGTTTTACAGATATATTATTCGATCCGGTTTTAGGAGAAGCAACAATATTCGTAAGAAAGATAAATGAGATTATTTCTAGATGAAGAAAAAATAACAAATACATTGATAAATCAATCGGGTTGGAAAATAAATTTTAGAAAAACACCAAGAAGCATATCCACATTAAAAGAAATAAACAAAATCATCAGCAAGACATCAGAATATAGAACTCAATTTTATAAAAGAATAGGCGAAAAAATCTTCAGGGAAAAATTAGATCCAAATGTCGAGGCAAGTTTGATTTCATTAGGAGGATTTGCAGAAATAGGAAGATCATCCATGATTTTAAGCACAAATGAAAGTAATATATTGATAGATTGTGGACTAAACCTATATTCTGATGATCCATTTTTAATATTTCCCCGATTTGATTCTATAGGGATCAAACCTTCAGAACTAGATGCCATTGTATTATCTCATGCACATTTTGATCATACAGGATTTGTACCTGTATTATTTAAATACGGATATGACGGTCCTCTGTATTGTACCGAGCCAACATCTTTTTTAATGTACATACTTTTTAGAGAATATATAAAAAGATATAAAGAAAAAGCTCACTACTCTGAAAAAGAAATCGAAGAAGTTTTTTCTCATCTAATTTATTTAAACTATAATATAGTAACAGATTTATCTCCAGATATAAAAATTACGCCATATAATTCAGGACACATATTAGGTTCATCATCATTACATTTTCACTTAGGAAATGGCGATCATAATTTTGTATATACAGGAGACCTAAAATTTGGAAAAAGTTGTTATTTAGAAAATGCAATTTGGAATTTTCCAAGAGTTGAAACTTTACTAATAGAAGCAACAAATGGTGGCAGAGAAGATACATTTCCTATCCAGAGAAGATGCAACTAGTGAAATTAATAAATAATATTAATAGTACAATAAAAAATAAAAATACTAGTATTAATTCCGACACAACTTATAGGAACATCTCAAGAAATAATAATTACACTTGATCAGATTAATCAAACAAGGAAAAATAGAAAAATGTAAAATCTATATAGACAAATTAATTATCGATGTAAATTCAATTCATGAAAGTTATACCGACTTTTTAAATAAAGAAATTCAGCAAAATATTACTTCAGGTATTTATAATCCGTTTCGATCTACGAAGTTTAAATTCAATAAATATCAATAGAAGATAAAAAAGAACTAGAACCAGGTATTATTCTATTACCATCATCTATGCTACAATGTATTGATTCAATTAATTATCTTAAAAAAGTAATAAATGATCCAAATAACATGATAATTTTTATTTCGAATCAGGTAACGGCACTATAGGAAAAAGTATTATGGAAAAGGAGAAAAAGATATTAATAAATAATAACTATTATAATATTGAATGTAAAATTGAAACAATCTATTCCTTTAATTCACATTCTGATTTTAATCAATTAAATGCATATATATCAAGATTAAAACCAAAACTAGAAAAATTTTGATAAATCATGGCGAAAGATCAAAAGTTCAAAATTTTGCCACCTATTCTAGTAAAGTACATAATATTCCTACACAATATCATATTAAATCAGGAAGCAATAAAGATATTATAAAAATAATACAATATTTTATAATCATAATTTAATAAATCACAATATTATATATTTCATCCATCATCTTTATGCCATATTTTAACATTAGGCGGAGTTATAATTATTCTCTCTTCACCCAATCGCGAGATGTCACCACCAAGACTACTTACTAGATTTGTATAGATCTTCTACAACAATTCTTAAATCATCTACATCTTTTTGAGCAAGAGGAGTTATTCGAATGATAAGAATCATATGTTTTTTGATATCATTTTTAATTTCAGAAATATCTTTGATATCACGAAGTGTAAAAGTTTTTAAATAAATCGGTTTATCTTGAATATCTCTGTTTAGCATATTTTAATATATATAAAAAGTCTTTAAAATAAGATTAATAAGAATATCGAAAATTAAATAGGATTAGATTCATTAAGTAATTTAAATTCTATATTTTTCAACTTCGGTAATACTAAAAGGTAATGATGATATTATTTTGTTTGTTCTGTTAAATTTATTTGTTACTTTTACATTGCATTTTTTTTCAGGCAATACATCAGAATAACGCAATGTTATTCCAATGGAAGATAATAACAATTTCTTATGTTTACGCAAATCAGGTCTATCATTGATCCTTAAAATTGCAATAGGTCCAGGAATATCAATTGGTTGGATTAAATAATCAGAATTTAGCGCAAGAGACAAAAGTAATTCATTTTCACCATGATTTCTGCCAACAATCAATTTAGAATAATCATTAAACCGAAAATGACGTCCCAATTTTAATAGTTCAACATCATTGATACTTGGTTCGGAAATAGAATATTTCAATGAGATCACTTATTCTTTTTGAAAATTGAGGATCTGTTAACAAACATCCTCCAGCAGAATTTGGAGGATCTGCATATTCCAAATTTATTGGCTAAGTGAAGCTGTTCCTTTCTCGAGCGTCCCTTGAATGGAACCTAATAATGATCTATCAACCAGCCCTTCTTTTCCGGTTCTGTTTTAGGTAAAAGTTGGGCAGAGAGAGGACGAAGAACTTTACCTTCCATTCCAGTTTCTTTTTCAATTATAGATAAAGCATTTGAATTTTGACTCATTGGTCTTTGATGTAAAACTTCTCCAGTTATTAAAAAATCTGCACCTATTTTTTCCATATGTTTTTTTGCTTCATCATACATCATCATCCCTACAATCAATACAAGGATTCATTCCAGAACCATAACCATGTTTTGGATTTTTTAACATAGTCAGATAATCTTTACCTAAATATATTGTTTTTAATTCAATATCAAGTTCTGAAGATACCTCCATAACTTTATGACCACATCCTTTTCCGCAATCAAAATCACAAAAAGGAGTTTTAATTGCAACTGCTTCTACTTCAATATTTTGTTCTTTCATCATACGTACAGCTAAATTGCTATCAAGTCCGCCCGATAGTAATGCCACAGCTTTAACTTTTTTTTTGTTAGTAAGATCTTTATCTCATTCTCAGTATTATCATTATCTCATTAAAACAGTTTTCCGAATCAATCAGTCAAAGGATTAGAAAAAGTCGTGTCAACCATTTTTGTCTCTCGATTTATAGGTATTTGATTTAAGTCATGTTTATACTTAGCTGTCCAATAGAAAATCTATATACATTAAAAATTCTTGGACCCTTTTTTTTAACTTTTTAATAGTTCCCGAAACCGGTAAAATTAAAAGAGGATAATTTGCAAAATATAATGATAACAATACACTATCAGTAAATTCTAATTTGCATTTTATTGTTACAAAATTGTGGAGGTATTGCAATCAACATTAACAATTCTAATATCTAGATTTATGAAAATCAATACTACCATAATAGTCCTATAAATCGTTTGTAAAAATCTTTGTAAAATCAGAAAAAATTGGATCATCTTTATCATCTCGGTCTTTTACAAGATAAATACAAACATATCTATATTTTTTTTTAACCAGTGTCATAATAACTGCATACACCTTTTTTTTGATTTAACCAACTTTCTAAATCCTGCCAATAATTTCTATTTTTGAATATCCAATTTTTTCTAATAGGATATTAAAAACTTTTGATGAAATTAATTCGGTGGATTTATTAGCTCCACTGGATAAAATAAATTGGAAACCATATTTTTTACACAATTCATAAATCCATTTCATATCAAAAAACCATTTTCCCAATTCACTATTACCATAATATCTAATATCTGAAATTAAAAATTCTATTCCAATATTTTTTCCATTGTATTTTTTTAAAAAGGATTTAATGTCATGTAAATGCTTAACAGTCAAAATATCAACATTATAAAAATTTTCCTTAACATTCCCTTTAAAAAATGAGCCTAATGAGAAAAAAATTTTTGTTTTTACCAAATTCGATGTTGGAGTTAGTCATAGAACCATAATTTGTTCTAAGAACAATATTTTCTTGTTTATCAAAAATAGTTTTATTTTTATCATACTGAAAACCTAAAATATCAATATCGAAAAGAGATTTTAAAAACTTCATTATATTTTCAGAGTATACTAAATCGGTATTTAGATCCACTATTTTTACTATTTTTATCAACCTCAGGTTTATAGTTCAAATTTTCCTAATTTTTTAAAAATTATACGTATTGAATCCCTATCAGAAAGAACTATTTTTCCTATACAAAATTTTTGTTTATCCAAACGAATATAAAAATATCCTTTTTTATCAGTATTAGTTTTAATATAACTATCAGCATCATTTTCACTGCAATATTCAACCAATTTTGTATACAACTTGTTAAATATTTTATCAGGTTCTTTATCAATAGAAATTACTAAGCTGATGTATAGGATTTTTCCAATGACCTTCTGTTTTTATAAATTTCATTTTAATGGATTCAGAGGATTGTTCGATAAACTCAAGGACAGATTTTAAGACTTTATTTTCATCCTCGGTTGCATGAATTAATATAGAAATCTCGATAGATGAATACAATTTTGCAGAAAAAATAAAAAAAATTAAATAGTTTGTAAAATAGTAGAAGTTTCTGTGATTAATTCTTCTTTCTTTTCTTCTACATCAGAATCAACAACAACCTCAGCAGTAACAGATAACTCATCCAGGTCTTCGTCCTCGGTTAAGTTCTGATCTTCAGTATTTAGAAAGTCCATCGATCTTTTTTAATTGGAGATGAAATGAGTTTAGTTTTTCTTATACCTACATGTCTAATCACAGCTATTTTCTTAGATATATCCATCAAATCAGAACCCATTTTTCCCATTGTTACTTCTTTTACAAATTCATTCAATGATAATTGAGGTATTCTTTCTGCTAAAATATTCTTCATTGTTAATCGAATTTCATGTTGTTTGGATGAATTTATTCTTCTTTGACTAAATGCAGTAGCCGACACTCTAAAAACATATCCATCCGAAGTAGTATACTCTTGCACATAATTTATCATTGAACTTCCACGCCTGATAAGACTTCTAAGAAATTCTTTGGCATATTCATGTCCTTTGAAAATAGTAGAAGCTATACCTGAATTGATTTTATCGATTTGAACGAATATTTTAGTTTGATGTTGAGTTGGGTCTTGTTTAAGAACATCATATAATGTATTTTCAATAACTCGTCCTTTAGCAGTATTTACATCTGAAATAGGAATATAATTTAATGGAACTTGTTCAAAGGCGGGTGGAGCATTTACTATTATCCATTGTTTATCTCTCCATTTGTCACGAACCCTTCCCCCTCTTCTGGAACCTTTTGCCATATTGAGGCAATTTACTGATCCAAAATATAAGTGATGCTAACTTTTTTAAAGAATTAAACTTTATTCTGAAATTCAGATAATATCATAAAATTTTAAAAAAAATTAAATTTCAAAATCTTTTACACATCTAAAACCTGCAAAAATAATTCTTTCATGGGGTTTATAATAATTTCTATAACTATTTCTAATTTGTTTTTCAGATGTTGCAAAACATCCCCCTCGTAATACTTTTTGATTTATCGCCCATTTATCAGTATATTCTTCAAATCGCGATTTAAAACCAGGATATAAAATATATTCAGAGGAAGTCCATTCCCATACATCACCTATCATTTGATGGCAGCCGTAGTGGCTTTTTCCTGCAGGATAAGATCCCACTATAGATGGTCTCCATAGATAAGATTCAAAAAGGTTGGCGTGATCCTTGGTAGGATATTGATTACCCCAAGGATAAATAGTTTTTAATTGATTTTTTTCATCCCATGAAGCAGCTTTTTCCCATTCAGCTTCGGTAGGTAATCTTTTTTTTGCCCATTTTGCAAAAGCATCTGCTTCATAATAACTCACATTTACAACCGGTTCACTTAGAACGATTTGATTAATTCCACTAAAGTCTTTTTTAAACCACTTTTTTTTATTTTTATCAAAATGCCAATATAGAGGACAAGTCCAACTCTCAGTCATTACCAAATCCCAACCATCAGCTAACCAATACTTGTAATTTTCATATCCACCATCATCCATAAAATGGATAAATTCCTCATTAGTAACAAGAGAATTGTCAATGCTATAGGGATTTAAATATATTTTATTTTCAGGCAATTCATTATCATAGCAAAAATCTTTACCATTATAGCCTATTTCATAGATTCCACCGGGAATATTGACCATCTTTTTAGTTATCTTTTCTTTTATAGGAATATTTTTTGTTCTTTTTTTTGGATAATAGTTATCACTTTCATCACCAAATCTATTAAAATAATGCTGAAAATCATATACCATTAATTCCTGATGTTGAAGTTCATGATTTATCGCCGTTAAAACATCTAAAATTAATCTGTCAGAAAAATCCATTTTATCAATAGACTTTAAAAAATCTAAAAAATAATTTTCAATTTCTTGCCGATATTTTATTGATTGTCTTACAGTTGGTCGAGGATATTTTCCTCTTTCACTTTTTGTTAAAATCTTGCCATATTTTTGGTAATAAGAATTAAGATATTCCAGATTTAGATTATTTTTCATCTTAAATTCACCGTTATATTTTTCAAGTATTTTATGAAAAAACCAAGTAACATGGGCAATATGCCAATTAGGAGGACTTCCAAAGTTACTTGATTGAATCACCGCATCTTCTACATCAAGTGGAGAAAAAAGTTCCATAGTTTTCTCTCGTACTTCAATAAATTCATCAATAATATCATTCAAAAGTAATTCAGAAAGCATCAATATATTATAATATATTAAAAAAGTATTTTAATTTACTCAAAAACAATCCAATAATAAAAATTTAAAATATCAAAGTTGAAATATCCAATAGTATTATAGCATATTACTGAGATAGTTTGGAAAGTAATGAATCACAACCATCAGGTATAGAACAAATTTCATCAAATTCAGGTGATAATAATCAAAGAGGCAGATTCCCTAGAAGGGAAGGAAATGAAAATGGAAACGGAGGCGGAAGTTATAATAGATTTTTTAAGCCGTCACCAGTAAATGCAGGTGAAGAACATGAAGTAAATATTGAATCCATGAGTAAAAGAGGAGATGCAGGCGTAGGAAGGATTCAAGGACTAGTAATTTTTGTCCCAAATACAAAAGTAGGAGACAAAGTAAAAGTAAAAGTAACACGTGTAGGAAGAGGTTATGCAACAGCTGAGTTGGTAGAAGCTAAAACTGAAGAATAACCAATAAATAAACCTTTAGTTTTTTTCATGATTTTTCTTTATCATATTTTTATCTAGAGTGTAAGTTGAACTATTCTACTACCCATATAATGCAATTACCAAGGAAGGTAATAATTGGCGATAGAATACTCAACAATACCTTAGAGTTTATTAAAGAAAATACATTAAAAAATGAGAAAATTGCCCTAATAACAGGAATAAATGTTAAAAAGAAAATAAATAAATTAATTGAAGACAATTTTCTTGAAAATAATATAAAATATCAATGGATTATTGCAGGAGATGCATCATTTCAAAGTGTACAAAATATAGAAAGTGAACTTCAAAATGAGAAAATCGAAATCATTGTAGGAATAGGCGGTGGTCGTTGTATAGATATAGGAAAAATGACAGCAAATAATTTAAAAAAGCCTTTTATAAGTATTCCAACTTCTGCGTCACATGACGGAATTTCAAGTCCATTTGTATCTTTAAGAGGTGGGAATAAACCCTATTCAATTAAGGTAGAAACACCTATTGGAATAATTGCAGATTTGAACATAATATCAAATGCACCATACAAATTAATTGCTAGTGGATGTGGAGATTTAATAGCAAAGATAACTGCCATTAAAGACTGGGAACTTGCAAGAGATGATATAAATGAATATTTTGGAGAATATGCAGCAAACCTATCATATTTAAGTGCAAAAATGATCTTAGATATTTCAAAGAATATCAAAAAAAACAAAAAAATTGATAAACAAATAACAAGGACAATAGTAGAAGGATTGATAAGTTCTGGGGTTGCTGCAGGAATTGCAGGAAGTAGCAGACCTTGTTCAGGTTCAGAACATCTATTTAGCCATGCTCTAGAATATATTACAAATGGTAAATGTGGGCTTCATGGCGAAAGAGTTGGAATTGGAACAATAATAATGGCAAAACTACATAAATTAAATTGGAATGAAATAAAAAATGCTCTTGAAATTTTAGGTGCACCTACCACAGCTAAAGAAATTAATGCAGATAAGGATGAAATTATTCAGGCATTTTATCTTGCAGGGAAAATAAGACCGGAAAGATATACTATCCTGAATAAGATAAATTTCACAAAAATCAAATTGAAGACTTGATTGAAGAAGTAGGAATTACCTAGTAAATATTAATTAAGATACATTAATAAAAATAATAACATTTATTAATAAATTAACTACATTAATATCTACAATAAGAAGTATTTAAAAGGTAAATTATTATAGGAATTGAAAAGCTGAAATAATTATTAGATAATAAAATAATAATTATTAATTGTAGTTCTATTATAAAATAAATTCATATTTTAACCCCAAATTAGATAAATAATTTTTCTGTACTTGTTTCTGAATAATGAAGTTGGAAACAATATAATAATAATGGCTTAAAAATAAAAGTAGATAATATGAAATTAATTTTAATATTTTTTGTTTCCTAGTATCTTTTGTTCTATTTGAGTAGAAGACCATTGCAATAACTTCATCTTTTATTGTTCAGAATTTTGATTAGGCTATGCTGAATTATCATTATCAACTTTAGAAATGCTATCAGAAGAGTAGTAGTATCAGATAGTACTAGAATTAGGATATTTTTCTATAAAAATAATATTTTGAATTTCAGGAACAAATTTTGAAATATCACTAACAATTCCTCTTTTTATTATTTGAAGCCCATCTAAAAGAAATACTTTTTCTGGAATAATAATTTCAAGTTCGGAATCTTTTTTTTCATAATTATATCAGTTGAATCAATTGGCAGTCTACTCTTAATAAGATTAGTAATTTTTTCATCATCGCTTTCTATTTTTTTTACAATATTAGCATCATA
Organism: uncultured Nitrososphaeraceae archaeon; assembly: GCA_963838615.1. GTDB lineage: Archaea > Thermoproteota > Nitrososphaeria > Nitrososphaerales > Nitrososphaeraceae > Nitrosocosmicus. The sequence goes on along the minus strand of CAWISD010000099.1, from coordinate 10,730 downwards.
TATTAAAGTTCTTCCAGCATATTTGTGATTAAAATCAACTTGCACACGCCTGAACCAATAAAACGTACAATTCCCATTCTCTCATCTAATTCTACAACATCCCCAACTCCTACTTCATTAGCTTTTTCACCTAATTTACGTAAAGGAATCATTCGAACTTTAGATGGATCTCGCTCTCCAAATGCTTTTTCAGGAGGAATTTCTATATTCAAAGGTTCATCAATATTAGCATTGAGTAATGCATCATCAAGACCTTTTAATACCCAACCTTCACCTACACCCAATAATCGAGGTTCATATTTTTTTGATGGATCAAAATCTTGAGAATCTTTTATATCATTTTCTCTAGTTGTTTCAAAAATTTCATTAGTATCTTTAATCTTAGCAGTATAATCTAACAGAATTAGAGAACCTTTTTCTAAAGTCATAAAAATCGCTATCAAGTTTCCATATATTAAGTTTGATAAAATAATGAAAAAAATCCAATGTTTTAAAAAATCAAATTAAAAATTCAATTTATAAAGACAAAAAATCATCATTGTAATAGTTAAATATTTATTTTATGCTTTTTAACAAATGATTAAGAAATGGTAAATATAGATATATTTTTTTTAAATCCGTTTTGGTTATAAAGAATGACAATATACTGTTTTTTTATAATTATAATCTATTTTTAAATTGTTAAAAATTGTAAGATTGTATTAGAATTTTTCTAAAGCACTATTAAGGGAATCGGCTGGAACATTAATTCCAAGAATTTTCAAAGCGATTCGACAGAGGACAAAGTTCTAATTACATGATATTTACTTACCTCTCCCATAGATCCAATTCTAAACACTTTACCTTTTAAATTACCAAATCCACCTGCAACTAATACCTTAAATTCATTTGATAATAGATCTCTGAATTTTTTATCATCTACACCAGGCAAATAATTCACTGCAATTACAAGATTGCTTCTTGCATCCGGTTTGGCAAAAGGTGTCAAACCCATTGCACCCAAGCCAGCATAAAATGCATCAGCACATCGTCTATGTCTCTCTATACGATTATCCAGTCCCTCCTCAAGTATCATATCTAAAGCCTCATTATAAGCATAACAAAGAGGTAATGCAGGGGTAAAAGGGGTTTCAAAATGTTCTTCATAAATATTTGAAATATCTTTTTAAATTAAGATATAATATAGGAGAACCGTTATCTTGAATATATTTTTTAGCTTTTGGGCTAATAGATATTGGTGAAACACCAGGTGGAGCAGCTATAGCCTTTTGTGAAGCAGTAATACAAATATCGATATTCCACTTATCTGTAGGCAATTCATCACCTCCCAAAATAGAAACAGAATCTGCTATAAAGAAACAACCATGTCTTGCACATAAATCCCTAACTTATCCATATAACGAATTGTTGTTCCAGTTGATGTTTCATTATAAACAGCATAAATTGCTTTTATATCCTTGTGTTCATCCAATACTTGCTTCAAATTTTTCATATGGAGGATTTTCACCAAATGGTGATTGGATTCGTATTGCTTGACCACCCCAACTATCAATCAAATCGGCCAGACGGGTGCTAAATTCACCATTTACTGGAATAACAGCCTTATCACCTTTTTTTATAAGATTAACAACAGAGGATTCCACTGCACCAGTACCTGAAGAAGATAACAATACAATATCACTTTCCGTTTGAAATAGTTTCTGAGTTTTTTCAATAATTGATTTGTATAGTGTTCTAAAATCTTCGCTTCTATGATTTATAATTGGGGCCAACATTGCATTCATGACTCTATTTGGAACATTGGTTGGTCCAGGTAACATTACTAGATATTCCATAGCAACTTTCAAATAAACAGCACACTTTGACCGTTATTTATAAGTAATTCAAAAACAATAATATTCATAATTTAAAAAAAATAAAATATTGCTAAATAATAGAAGAAATAAACTAATCTGAGATACTTAAAAAACAAGAAAATAAAAGAGAATTAGAAAACAAATTAATAATATTATTTAAACCAGAAAATATTTTTTATTTAACAATTTTTGGGGAGAAGGAATAACAATAATATCGGAAGATGGAAAAACAATAGTCAAACAAAACTTACTAGTTCCAAAACTTGAATATACAAGAGCTATCAATACATCAAAAGAATGTGATGTTATATCATCAGATAGAGGAATAGCAATCAATTAATACACTGATGAATCTGATAAAAGATAATGACATAGTTATTTCTGATACAACGATTTTGATATTATAAATAAAATTCAAAAAAAAACCGGAAACAAAAACATGATTAATGGTAACAATTTATTATATAATTTAAGAGAAATAAAAGATACCAAAGAAATCGACAATATAAAAAATGCATCAAAAATAATTGACAAATTATTTGAAATTGCAATAAAAGAAATAAAGGAAAATATAACAGAAGAACAAATTCAATCGATTTTAGTATATGAAGCAATGAAATTAGGAGCAAGATTTCCTTCATATCAATACACATCTAATCCATTGATTATTGCTAGTGGGATCAATGGATCATTTCCACATGCAGAATCATCAGATAAAAAAATTAAATCAGGAGAATTAATAGTAATAGATTTAACTTTAAGTTTTAATCATTATGTTTCGGATGCAACTAGAACATTTGGTTTAGGAAAGTAACAAAAGAAATGAAGGAAATATATGAAATAGTAAAAATATCTCAAGAAAAGGGCATTGAACATATCAAGAAAACTTGCGATTTTTCAGATATTGATTCTTGTTGCAGAAACATTATAAAAAATAAAAAATTGGGAGATTATTTTACCCACTCCACAGGACATGGAATTGGTCTTGAAGTTCATGAGCCTCCATGGATAAGATCAAACTTTAATAGTAAGATTAAAGAAAATATGACAATAACTATAGAACCAGGGATATACATAGAAAACAGATTTGGAGTAAGGATAGAAGATAGTCTATTGATAACAAAAAAAAGTAATATAGATAACGAGTTGGACTCTATAAATTTTCATTCATTCAGTAAAGAACTTTTAGTTTTATAGTAAAAAGAACTAACGATATTATAATCTCCATATATAAAAAAGTTCTTGAACGTTTAACCAAATACCAAAAACTATTTTCATCTAATTTATATCAATCTTATAAGCAAGGAGTACAGTAATATTTTAATAACCGTATATTTTACCAATTTGAAACTTAATTGCAAATACATATTCCCAACATATCGTTTAACAGGAGAAAAAGCAGTTTTGGCTACTCTTCTGCCAATCTGCAGACAATACTAAAGATTTTATAGATTTTTTGTAATAAATCTTGCGTATTTATGTCATTTTTTCCTTTTTCTACTCTTTAGATGAAAGTAAACTCCATGGAGTATAATGAAAATTTAATATCGATTGGTGAACATTTAATTTTTAGTCGTCTTCTTCCCAACGTATCACTTTTCTAAAATACCAAAGAAAATAACCCCTACAAATAGAATTCCTTATTTCTTTGTACATGATTGATGATTGATTATAAAAGGCAAAGAGTCTATCACAAATAATGAATTATCCAAATCCATTCTAAATAGAATACTTAAGCAACAAAGTAAAATAAGAAAAAGGTATATTTACTCAGAACGCAAATAAATAATGTATGAATTAATGGGGATGAGGTATGTTTAGCTGCTCCAGTCTGAGTTTTACAATGATGACCTCGCGACGAACTGACCCATAATTAATCGACAATTTATCATATTGTTGTCATGTTTTATATCAATATTTTATCAAATTATAAATATAATAATATTCAAGTAATAAAATCATACTATGGAAATAGATTATGATTACCCATTATATAGGCCACCTTCTGAAGCAAATTCTTTAATTTTTCAGATAACTTTGGGATGTTCGTTTAACAAATGTTCATTTTGTAATATGTACAGAACAAAAGAATATTCAGAAAGACCTATTGAAGAAATAAAAAAAGAAATAGATACAATGTCACAATTCAACCTGACACAACAAGAATTTTTTTAGCAGATGGAGATGCAATAAATGTAACAACAAACAATTTAATTGAAATATTAAAATGCATAAAGGACAACTTCAAAAGCCTTGATAGGATTTCCTGCTATTCTATGCCAAAAAATCTATTGCAGAAAACAGATGAAGAATTGATAGCTTTAAAAAAAGCGGGTTTAGATATGGTTTATCTTGGTATTGAAAGTGGCAATGACATAATTCTAAAAAAAGTAACAAAGGGAGCCACAAGTGAAATGATAATAAATAGTTGCAAAAAAGCAAAGAGAAGTGGATTTATTCTTTCATGCATGATAATATTAGGCCTTGGTGGAAGAAAATACTCCAATATACCACGCAATGACACTTCAAATATAATTAACCAAATTGAACCAGATTATCTTGGTGCATTAACACTATATATGGAACCTAACATAGAGCAAGAATTCTATTCCAAGTTTAACGAACCTTTCGAACCATTAGAAGATTCAGAAATATTAAATGAAATGGAAATCTTGATATCTAATACAGATGTTAAAGGACAGGTTATTTTCAGAGCAAATCATGCTTCAAATGTATATTCCATAGGTGGCACACTACCACAAGACAAATATAAAATATTAGAAAAAATCAAATATTTAAAAGAACATCCAGAAATATTAAAACCAAAGATTTTAAGGAGATTTTGATTATTAGACGTATTATTTAGAGTAATCAAAGGAGCAATATTTTGCTGCTGACAATTTATATCTAAAAAAATAAAAAGATTATTTATTTCCATTCATGAATGATTTGAATAAATTCTTTAGCATATCCAAAGGACCACTTGATTTTTGTGTTGTAGAATTATTTTGTGTATAAGCATTCTGTGCACCTGTAGATGTAGTAGTAGTTGTAGGGTGATTTGCAGTCGATAATGAAGATGGAGATGAAGTAGCATTTCCTGCTGTGCTGTTGAAGTATTTGCAGATGTAGGAGCAGAAGTAGCTGGAGAAGTTGTGTTTATTAGCAGTGTTTGGTGTGCTGGTGCTGGTAGTATTGACGGCGCAGTCGAAGGAGAAGAAGCGAGGTGAGGAGGATTGGTTGTGCTATTGGCTTGAGCATAAGAACTACTAACTGTGGTTGCTCCCATCATAACAGAGATAATGCCTACAAATGCAATCATTACTAATGCATATTTATTAAAATTCATTAAAAACTACTAGTATAAGGTTATTTTTAAAATTTACAGATAAATTTTTTACATATATATATACCTTAATTTGTAAAAAAATAGCATATACTATAAAAAGCAAAATATTTTAAAAGATATTAATTTTTTTAGCTATTATATATAAATTAAAATATTTAATGAATTTTAACCTCTACAGGCATAATAAATTGAATAACTATACTTATAATATATAGAATCAGTAAAAATGCTCCAACTTTAATTCCTATAGACTGTCTAAATAATGGAATTAAAGCTATCAGAGTAATTGAAGTGGCCAAAATCATTTGAAATGACAACATAGTACTATTTGCAATTATTGTAAAGAATCCACCATGGTACATTGCTGCAAATACTGCAATACCAAGTAATAGAGAATTGTTTAACACTTTTGATCCCAAGACATTTGCTATAGCAATTGATGCACCAGCAGCACCTTTTCTTGCCAAAATCATCATTGAAATTTTTTCAGGCATCTCTCCAGCAATGGGACTAATAATAACAGCTAATACAACCGTAGATACACCAATATCAATCGAAAAAGATTGTAAAGAAGTGATAAAAGGATTAGCACCGACCACAATCCCCATTGTTCCAATGATAAAAGCCAAAACTGCTTTAATCATTTCCGATTTGTTAATTTCTGATAACAGGATGAAAAGAAGTAGGATGAAATATCCATAGTAGATTTATCAATAGTATTGGTAAGAGTGCTCACTAATCTGATTTGTTTTCTTTTCTTTTTTCATTTCCATAAAAGCAATAAATATATAACCAACAAATATCCCAAGAAAGATAAAACCATCTATATAATTATAACCATTTATTAACAAAACGGCACTCAGTATTGCCGAAACTAAAAGGAAGATTTTATCTGTAGTAAATGAACTAACATCTAATGTTTTTAATGGAGATTTTGAAAGTCTTGTAGTAGAAATTAAAAGCATCAGTGCCAATCCGAGGGTCATCATCAAAATATTACTTCCAAGGCCTGAACCAATAGCTACTTCATAAAGACCAAGTGAAGAAGCATAAATTACAATGGCAATTTCTGGAAGTGTAGTGGCGATGCTTAATAATGTTCTTCCAACAAATTTGGCCCCATACCTAATAGAAAGATGCTCAGCCCCGTAAGATAATATCCAGCTTGAAATGCTTAATTCTCCAAGCCAAAATAACATAGTTAAAAGATTTGCAGTATTCAAAAACTAGTAAATTCTTATTTTCTTTAAAATATAAATTTATAATCTATTACAGTTTAACAACAATAACAATAGTAGATTCATAAAATAACATTAGTAATAAAAGAATAATAAAGAAAAATAAGAGTTAATTTCTATAGATAAAGAAAGAATTTGGTTACTACTACCACCAGCTACCATTATATTTTGCCAGCAGTAATGAAAATAAATTTTTAGAGATTGAAAATACTCTTGGAAAAGGAAAAAGGATTAAAATTCACTTTTCAAAGGTAATATTAAAAGAGATTCAATCAGAATCAATAATAGAAGTTGCAGAAGACAAAGTTAAAAAAGCATTTGACATTATTAAAAAACCAGTTATTGTGGAAGATGATGGATTATTTATAAAAGATTTAAATGGATTTCCAGGAATATATTCATCATTTGTATTTAAAACAATAGGAAATAAAGGAATCCTAAATTTACTTAAAGATAATGAAAATAGAAAAGCTAGTTTTATATCAATTTTTTCATTTTTTGATGGAAAAATAATCGAATCATTTAGTGGCGAAACTACAGGCTATATAACTACAAAGATTTTACCAGAAGGTTGGGGATTTGATCCTATTTTCAAACCAGAAAATGAAGATAAAACATATGGACAGATAGATATTCTCAAGAAAAACGAAATATCACATAGATCAAAAGCTTTAAGAAAATTTTTAGAGTGGTATGATCAAAAATACCTAACCGATACACATATTTAAAAAAATTAAAGTATGAAAAATAAATATTAATTTATATTGCATAATTTTCAATCCATCGCGATATATAACGATTAGTATTTTGCAATACAACTATTCTAGAAATAACACTTTCATCCATAGTCGAGTACCCTAGATAGATGTTTTTTAATACCCTTAGAAAAGTTTCTTACTTCTTCCATTTCAAGCATATTAGATTCCTCCAATCTGTTTATGGACATTCCTATATGCATATAGGACTTTAATTCAATAAAATGAGGTAAGCCTTTTTCTATCAAATTTGCAAATTCTTGATAATACTTTTCATTATCATTAAAGTTACGAATTAAAGTCATACGTAAAACAGTTCTTGTTTTTGCATTTGAAACAAATTCCAAGCTCTTTAACCATCTTTCCCAAGCATCCTTATGTCTTGGACCATTTATCTTGTAAAACATATTCTTGTTGGAAGCATTGGTAGACAAGTAAATTTGAGTTGGAAGTGCATTTTCTTCCTGAAGTCTATATAACATGTCAGGTTCCTGGCCATTAGTAACTAAGAAAATTGATTTGGTTGCTTTTAATGTTTTGATATATTGTATAAGTTCTGGTAATTTGGGATACATTGTAGGTTCACCAGATAGAGAAATAGCATAATGTTCAGGAAAAAGAGATTCATCTAATTTTGTAGTATTGACATTCTTTTTGCCATAAAATCCAACCACCAGTTTCCTACGCTCTTCTAATAAGATTATGGATAATTGTTTCCGGACCGTCAACAAGATGAGAAGGCATTTCAAGAGTATCATAAAATTCAGTTGGTCTCCAACAATAAACACATCTATTTTCACAGTTCATTGCGCATGGAGTCATCTCCATGCATCGATGTGTAGAAATACCATAGAATTTGTGTTTATAGCAAGTAGCTTCATCTGAAAAAGATTTTTTAGTCCAGTGACACAGTTCCACGGCAGAATGATTAGAAACGCCATATTTAGCTTTATTTAATTTTTGTTTTATAGATGGGGTAATTTGGATTAAATTTTCATCGGAAAATTCATGAGAATATATTTCACCAGAACAGCTCATTTTGTATTTGAGAACAAATACAAATATAAGTTTTAAAAAGTAAATTAATGAAAAAAATATATAATATCTATTTACATTTGACATTTTGAAATTACATCAATTCATGATTAATATAAAATTGAATTTGTTTTAGTTTAATCTGTTCAATCTATCAAATGTATATTTTTTCATTGATATGAGCAGCAGCAGCAGTGTATTTGACACAAAAATTTACAAAATTTTTTGTTTAACTTAAATTTTTTTCCGATTTTTTATTGGAAAATTTCAATTAGACTCGAAATTAGATATTACAAAATTTCATAAATTATCAATAATATAGTCAAATGTTTGATTCTTAAAAATGTTTGAATTGTAATCAATGGTGCAATCATAATATCAAAAATCCCAATTTTTTAAAACTGAAGATAGGCAACATAATTAAAAATCAATTTAAGTGTATAATTTAAATCTAAATAAATACATACAATCAACTTTGAAAATTTAAAACAATTATATATTAATAACAAACATCTATTTTTGAATTGTGGCCTTCGTAGTATAGCCTGGTCAGTATAGGCGGCTGTGGACGTCATTGTTTTCAGTGACGATTGAAACCGCTCGAGGAGGGTTCAAATCCCTCCGAAGGCCTATGTATTTTTTAAAGAGACAGAAAAGTATCTAATGATATACCATATCATCGATCTGCACAATTATCAAACTTTACAAATTTCAAAAAAAATTTTTTCTCATCGACCCCACTAACAAGTATTTTATTCAGTTACAATTGGCAAGGTTCTTAAGTTATCTTTGATAGTATCTTATAATTTATCTAATCTAAAATTTAAATAATAATCATTAATAAAAATTTTGCATAATTAATAGTATCAAAATTTATGGATTAGAATTAATTTTTTAACCTTTTATACAATAAATTGATTCGTGCTAATTTTCAAATCAATTGAAAAATATAGAAATAATTCTATATAGTTTAATTTAATTTCTAATTACTATAAGAAAAGTCACTGTTTGATTTCGAATGGCTTTATATCATCAATACAATAAATATACATCGAATCCAGAGTTAAAAAGAGACTTTTGTTATAAAAGAATATTTTAAAAAAAACCAAATTCTTTCAATTTTAAAAGCAAATGAAAGTATATACTATAAACTACAATTTACAAAAATGCAAATTTATACACATTATTAAAGTAATAAACGAATAAAGATTAAATTGAATATTGAATATTGAAATACCACATCCTCAGGGAAAAAAAGGAAACTCAATAATGAATATTTTAACAATAGCACGATGTTATGATCATCTATAGCAATACCGACAAATTCTTTTTAATCAACTAATAAATATGAGAAAATCTAATATTATATGAATTAAAATAAATAAAAGCCATAATCCCTCAACATCAAAAGCAACAACATCTCAGTTGCCGTATTCATCAATAAAAACAAACAATAAAATAAAAAATTCTTTAGAATTGATGAGAGCCCATTTGATTGAGCACTATACAAATATTTTAAAAACAATCATTTATCTTAATTCAGTGTCACAGTCAAATGGTACAATAGTAGAATCGATTTCCAGTTTAAATAATGAAATTATTAAAAAATCTTTTGAAATAACTGCCAATAATGAAGCTATAACAAACGGAGAAGGAGTAAGAGTAGAAGCAGCAATAGAAGACAATAATATCCAATCCAGCTCTGGTAGTAACGGTAACAATCAGCAAAACATATTAGCAGTAATGAATTATCTCAAGTTTACAGGTTTCATAGACTATTATATAGATAATATGAAAAAAGATAAAATCACGATAACAATTTCTCCCGTAATATCCGCATTTTTACTACAATACTATTTTGAAATATCAAATGTATTGGATAATTCTAACAATATCCCTTCTTTATTAAAAGATCCTAAACATAAAGAGGATGAAAAAATTCTATTATTACAAAAATTATTTGTAACATCATCGCTGGCAACATCAGGTGCTTCAGGTGCATCTCAGTCAACTTCTATGGAATATTAAATCCCATAGCAAAAGATAACAACTTAATAAATACTACGAATTATCATTATAAAGATACACCTTCTAGCGACAGGATTTGAGTTATACCATACAAATTGCCTTTCATCTTATTACCCAACTACCAATGAACTCATAAGAAGTATTTCCATATAGAATTTTAATAGATCTCTTGCATAATTAGACAGCTATCAAAATTTTATAGATTATCAATGACATTTTATAATATTTATAATTTAATTTGCTGATTACGATAAAGATATGTTCTATTCTTAGAAATTTTTCTAATGGTGCTAATTATGCAAGATATCTAATCTTGTAATCACAATTATAATTAATAATCGTCAACCGTTAAGATCAAACACATGATCGTTATATAGCCATCAATGATCGGCATATAGCCGTAAATAGTAGATGAGTCATTAGGAACATGATTCCATAATGAAATAAATTAGATCTTGCATAATTACTT
>CAWISD010000098.1:0-23902 GCA_963838615.1 uncultured Nitrososphaeraceae archaeon | reverse complement strand
TGCCTTATTAAAGCATATGTTATCGAACATAATTGATAATTTTTCCGCATATTTTAGAAATTTATGACTCTGTAAAACGTTTTGGTTGCAGAGCGCCAAACAAAAATTTAATTTGCATATTAAAATTTATGTTCTTTTTGTCAAATTTTATAATAATCTATAATTATTTAAGCTCAGTGAAAGACATAATCATTTTAAAGTTATAGGTTTTTCCTTAAATTAACAGAGCCCTTATATCTTATCAGGGTGATCGAAATACCAGATTCAAATGAGTAGTGTTAAAAATATTCAATTAATGGTAAGCATAGAAACGGCACTTTTCCTGATATGCACAACCTTGGGCAGTGAAGAAAGCTGTCTGAAAGACACTGCAGAAGTAAAAAATCAGAATATAATTTCGAATACTTCTTGCTCTATTTTTTTGAAAAGTGAAACAAATCTTATATTTCACTTACTTGTCGACATAGGTCAAGGGATGGTTCAAAGTATTGAAAAAGGATTTCTAGCCTTGGGTTTAAACCAACCTCATCTCATCATTTACAAGTATGATACCAGATGATGCGTTATTGATAACTCATTCTCATGACGATCATCTTAAAGAACTTCCAATTTTCATAGAAAAAGCTATTAATAATTCAAAGAATTTTGCATGTTTCTTTTACTTTGGAATGTTATAATAAAATTCCAAAAAATTCCCACAACTTTCCTCACATTCAAGTGAAAACAGAATATTTCATTTAATATAATAGACCAAATACACTTTTAATGTGGTCAATTTACCGTAACACCAATTTTAGCATATCATGGTAATGGTTATTGTTTTAGTTGGGCTCAATTATTTATGTAATAAATTGAATAAAAAAATAATAATTGGATGGGATTTTCTTTCTTTACCCAATGTACATGAACATTTGCTATGGAACCCAAATATCCTTATCCTTAGGGTATTCAAAATTACAATCCTCATCCTGAAACAGGAATAATCTCTGTGACTGATGCATTCCAACTAATTAGAAGATGGAATGCAAAAGAATGTTTTCTCGTACATTATAGTGGATTAAAAGATTTTGAAGAATCAAAAAATCAATGGTTTAGAGGGCCCTTCAAACCCATGACAACTGACGAATTACAAAGAACAATTAATCCCATTATTCCAAAACCGGGGGGAGCAGAAGATATTTAAAATAATAGTTGCAAAGAAGAAATAATTTCGATCCAAAAGAAGAAGCAGAAGAACAAGATATGCAATACAATTCAAATGTTCCTATAGGTACCGAACTTTTAATTGAAAGTCTTAAAACATATGTATTTAAATTTGAAAAAGATAATAGAAATAACAAATTAAAGCTTATGATAGAGGACAGAATTAATCGATTTGATTTCTCATTTGATAAACCTGTCAAAGACAAGAATCGTGATGATATAATTTATGCAGACGGCAAAAAAGGAATATTGGCTAAAGGTCCAAATTTTAGAATGCAAGTAATTGATCCAAAACCCGGTGAGAATTCAGCGATAGCCAGCATAAACGCATTTAAAGGCAGTAAATCCACTATTTAGAGAAGATATGCCCATAAATAACTCGGATGCGCAAAGGCTCAAAAAATATATTTTTGAAAACTTTTAAAAGCCAGCTACCTTATAATCCAGATACTCGGTAATACCTTTTCAATCATTTTACATCTTTGTTCATCATCAATTATTACTCTAATCTTGGATTTGATTATGAAATGTAAATATCCGATACATCTAACATCGTTATTATGATATATGAGTGCTGTAAACAGGTATATAAACACAGAGGAACATCCTCTTTAAAATATTTGTGATTGCTTTGCAGTGATTTTTTTATTATGAATTATCCCTTCCTCCTGCTAGCCGTTCTATTTATCATGATAGCAAAACAAACACCATTATTTACCAACAAGATATAGCATATTTTAAACAGCTATTAACTTGATTTTAACTACTATATGCGAAACTATAAAAATATAATACAAGCAGATTTTAGAAGTTTGATGTATTATATTTATTGTTATAATGAATATGTAATGGATTCTTTATTTTATCACATGTCATATAATAGAGAGAGTTCGTGTTTATCTCTTTACAGTTAACAATATTTTTAAATAGAAAGAGAATGTTGATTAGTCAGCTATGCGTTAACTCTATAAACATATATATAAGATATAGTAAATGTTTAAATATCCGTTATTGTCATACATAGATATATAAGGATATTTCCTTTAAAATTGGTGTCTTTTGTGTCTTTTTATAGAATATTGATTTAACTTAAGTTTTATGGTGTATTGGATATATTATGCGACTGATGAAATATGGTATCCATTCTTGTTAAAGAATGGCCGTCTTTTAATACTCGCAAGAATGTTCAAATAATTGCAACAGCAGCTATCTGTAAAAAAATCAAGGAAGGAACTAAATAGTTAGTTTTGGTTGTCCTCTGTGTCTGATCTGATGTTGTAGGATTTGTACCCAATTACTATTATACATATTATACCTTCTTATGGCTCTGTTAACAGCTGTGTAAACTATATGCTACATTTTCTTGTAAAATAATGATGTTTGTTTTGTTATCGTAATGCCTTTAGCTTACCACTCTTAACTAATACTATGAGGGATACCTTCCTCATCAGAATGCTTACGGATGATGAAAAAAACATTTTACACCTGATGCTTGAAGATACCGAATCAGGATATAGAGCCAAGATAATCTTGCTCAAAGATGAGGGATATAGATACAGTACCAGAAATAAGAAAAATGACAAAATCATCATGATAATAATATAAGAAAATGGATACATAGCATCGATTCAATGAAAAAGGAATCGATGGCATTATATCAAAAAAACACAATCACAAACAGCGTACAAGTTTGATAACGACATGGAAAAAAAGATAGTACAGATAGCCTCATCATCATCAAATCCAAGATCTGATGGTTTGGGATTTTCTACATGATGGTCATTACGTGTTCTTGCTGGTTTTCTTATATGTATGACCTGAAGAAGACTGTTGATAAAATAAGCCATCATTCTGCAGAAATAAGAAATATCCTTTTGGAGTATGGAACAAAATGAAGGAGAAAGTCTAAAACTGTTTTATCTAATAAAAGCAATGACCATACAGCAGAATACGCTTTGAAAAAAAGTATATTCAACAACAACTAAGGTACAATACTCCTTCATCTGATTCGGTGTTACTGTATGTAGATGAGAAGGGACCAATAACCACGGCAAAGACCCATGGCTGTTTATCATAGTGTCATCCGCGGTACAAGTAAAGATTGAGAAGGCTCAACAGAAGATAAAAGGGCTGCTAAATGTGTTTGAAGGAGCGTATGACCATACAAATGACAAGATGCACATGTACAATGCTATAAAAATAAGACAGCAAAGCAGTTTATCGATTTTCTAAAAAGAAGAGTAGATAGAAGAAGTATAATGGTAAGAACATCCAAAATATCTTTCTTGTACTTGATAATCTATCAGTACACAAATCAAAGAGGTACAAAAAGAAATATCCAAATGTTGTCCAAGAATAAAATTTGTATTTCTTCTGTCAGTAAGATCGCCCGAGCTTAATTTAATAGAAGTAAGATGGTAATGATGGTTACAAAGGCAGAGGCAATTAACAATTCTACATTCAAAGACGAGCAAGAAATAGGAAGAGTCGTCAGCAAGTGGAAGAATATCTATAATAAAAAACACAGCAGAGCAATCACAACTATTTTACAAGAGGATGTACCTTTGTGTTTACACAGCTGTTAACCATAAGCCTTTATCACCTCCTTGTTTTACATACTAACAAATAATTTGATCCAATTTTTAATATGAACCAATTTACATTTCTTCTTTTTACAAGGAGTAATTGCCGAAGCTCCGTTCTATCGATTTATGTATTGCATTGTTCTTTCAATGATACTTTTCTCAAAGAAGAATAAGATGATGATTTAGTTTCAAAAACTTAGCCTGTGGATACCGCGTCCCACCATCTAGAAACCACAGGATGTTCCACCATATTCTTTTATTATATGTGAAAGAAAACGCTCTGCAATAAACATATTACGCTCTTTTGATATGCCAAATGAAGGATTTCTTTATCTTTTAGTTCAATAGCGGACCCAAAGCCATATCAATTCGGAACCAACTTTTACAGCCGTTTCATCTTTTTGTATACAGGGATATTCATCAATATTCTTTTTCTTCTTTGATAACATTCTATTTGGTTTGTATTTTTGTATTCAATTCCAGATCAAACATGGCTTATCTTTACTAGATATAAAAAATATAATGCTTTTGCAGTATTTCTAAATGATAAACCTAAAAAGTCCAAGTACAATTCTATAACCTATAATTTGTGAAGATATTCTAATTCTAAACTCATAAATAGAAGCTGGTCATTTTCAATCTATAGGTTTTTCCCTAAATTAACAGTTGTGTAAAGAAGGTTGTATGTACTATCTGTAAATTAATACTGCTTGTTTTCAACAATAAAATTAGTGCCATATTTTTTTGTCGCTATCTTGAAAATTATAAAATTAACAAATCTAAACGAGCACAATCAATTTACATTAATGAGTAGCCAGTTATTTACATAACTATTAACAGGGCAGTATCTGCTATAGGTCCTATATTTATATAACTATGATGGCAACCCAAAATAATGCGAATCAGAATTCCAATGCTTCACCATCAACAAATATTCTACCAACACAGCAAGGAAATTCCAATAATACAAAAAATAATATATCTCAATCGGAATTGGTATCATTAAAAGATAATACTATTATTATTTCAAAAGGATATCAGTTTCCTGATTCAAAGATCTATATCATCCATAAAACGCAAACATTCAACCGAACAGTCGAATAATTTGGAAAAAAAACAGTAAAACTATACTCCAGTTAGGACAATGATAATCTAATTTGCACTGTTTCCATTATAATTCTATCAACAAAACGTTAACAAATAATGATCAAAATAATCATGCAACAAAGCAATCGGTAAATTTTAAAAATATGATACAGGAAATGATGCTAAAAGCATCATTATACAATAAGATGATATCCATTTAGACAAAACAGACGGTCGAATCAGATTTTAAGAATCATGCAACAAAGCAATTTTTTTAATCTTTTATAAATAGATGTAGATAGAAAATAAGATAATCCTAAATAATAAATTAGATAATATTATTTTAGATTAATCAATGCCTATTTTACCAATTGATAGTGGAAGATATGGAAGTAAAGAAATGAAAGAGATCTTTGATGAATACAAAAAATTAGAATATGAATTAAAGTATGAGGCAGAAGTTGCAAAAGCACAAGCAGAAATTAATTTAATTCCTAAAGAAGCAGCTATAGAAATAGCAGAAATAGTGAAATCAAACAAAGTAAGTTAAACAGAGTTAAGGAGTTAGAAAAAGTAAGCGATCACGATACTGCAGCAATAGTAGAGGCAATTAGTGAACAATGTTCAAATAAAACAAAACCGTGGATTCACTATGGATTGACAAGTAATGATGTTGTTGATACCAGTACGTCCATGCAAATGAAAGATGCATTTAAAATAATTAAATCAAAAATTGAAACATTAATAAGAGAATTGTTAAATAAAGCAATAGAAAATCAAAGTTTACCTGCAGTAGGCAGAACTCATGGGCAACATGCAAGCATTATTTCATTTGGTTTAAAATTTGCAATTTGGTCTAATGAGATGTTAGATCATTTAAAAAGGATTGAGGAGGGGAAAAAAAGGTTTCTATTATGTAAAACTCTTGGGTGTTGTTGGTACATGGTTCTCTGATGGGAGAAAAAGCACTTCAAGTCCAAAAAATAGTTTCAGAAAAACTAAGTCTTTTTCCAACCGAGGCATCAACACAGGTTATACCAAGAGAAAGATATGCAGAAATGATTTTTATAATTGGATTAATCGGTTCTACACTAGATAAAATAGCTATAGAAATAAGAAATTTACAAAGAACCGAAATCGGCGAGGTTCAAGAATCATTTAAAAAGGGTCAGATGGGAAGTAGTGCAGTACCTGTAAAGAAAAATCCAATAAAGAGTGAAAGAATATCTTCCTTTGCCAAAATTTTAAAATCCAATGTAAGCATATCTTTAGAAAACATTTCTTTATGGCATGAAAGAGATTTGTCTAATTCGGCAAATGAGCGTTTCATAATTCCTACAACGACAATTTTGATTGATGATATGATTACTACAATGATAAAAATAATTTCAGGATTATACATAGATAAGGAAAAAATATTAAAAAATATAGAAATAACCAAAGGTCAAATATTTGCAGAATTTGTTCTTCAACTATTAATTTCTAAAGGTATTCCAAGATTAGAAGCATATAGAAATATACAAAGAATAGCATTTAAAGCTACAGAATCAAAAGAACATTTTTTAAAACTCATTATTAAAAGATGATGATATTATTAAAAGTATTACAGAGATGAATTATATTCCATTTTTATATCCTCAATATCAATTATCTGCATCTAGTCAAATTATTAATAATATAGTAAAAAGAGCTCAAAAAATGAAAATATTTGAATAATAACTTATAAGATAGAAGAATATATCATATAAAGTTAAGGTCAATAAGTGAAAAAAACTAATGGAGTCCAATTTGGTAGGGATAAAGGAATTTACTTATGAAGAAAATCCCCAAGTGGACTATTAGTTTATTACATTATGACTATGCAAAAGGTTTTTTCATTGCGTTATCGTTTATTTCCATGATAACCACAGGTTTTTTTGGAATTCCTTTAATTTCAAATTTTTTTTTAAATAAAAATATTGATTTAATTTATTTTATATTTGCAATATTTAGTTTATTAGGATGTATTTGGGGATTTATGGCATATAACCAATTTGATAAGGTTTACAAAATTGGTTAAAAATACATGGTCATCTATCCAACAAATTAGATCCCCATGATAGGAGAGTATGATTATAAAACATTTAATCCAGAAACTAAACAATGGGAAGAAGGATATACACATTATGGAATTATAGATTTCTGGGATAGCGAAAATGAGGTTCCGCAGTGGATAGATAAAGCAAAATATTGGAAAATATTTATGGAATTGCAGAGAATCAATAAGAACACAATATTACAAATAACAAAGGATAAAAATCTCCCTTTTAATGAAGGAAAAAATAATTTGACTAGTTACACTAAAAGAGAACAATTCTTATACACAATATCAAAAAAATACAAAATCTAAAGATAGTAAAATAAAAAGATTTAGGGTAATTATTCCTCAATGGCTAGTAATAAATACAGAATATAAAAAATTTAATTCAAATTTTCAATTGGAAATAAGTACTCTTACAAGTACAATTACAGAAGTTAATAAAAATATTCCAACAATAATTGATGAAATAATACAAAGAGAAAAAACAATTATGACACACCCTTGGAATATATTTATATCTATAGTAACATATTTAAATAAAAGTCTTCCTATAAGAATAATTTATAGTAAAATAAAAGATATAACACCGGGAGCAAAAAATCGTCGAATTCAATATATAAATGACAATCTTTCCAGAACATCAACAAATGCCTTGATCGAAGCTATAATAATAAAAGCCAAAATGATTGGAATCGATGAGAAAATTCAAATAAATTATTATCATTAATCAAGTTTTTAAAAAATGAATATGAAAAATTAGGATTAGGAGAAGGCTCTAGTGAATATCATAACCTTCATCACTCATTAGAAGTTGCTTACATGAGTTTAAATATGCTACCTAAAGAAATTCACGGATATAAATTGATAAAAAAGATTATGAAATAATGCTTGTTGCGGCACTATTACATGATTATAATCCAATGCATGAGTATAAAATACCGAAAATCACATTTAAGAATACCTAGAGTAACTAATACATTAGAAGAAATAAGGAAAAAGAGAATTCATGATGCTTATTTTAGTTTTACCGATGAAGATTTGATAAAATTCTTTAGGAAAAATGAATCGCCCTTATTGCCAACAAAAGAGTTTGCAACTGTACATCCTCAATATTTGAAAAATAAGGAGAGTAAAATAGAGAGTAAAATAGTAGAAGCTTTAATTTGGAGAACAGATTATCCTTTTGATGAAAATTCCCAAACTAATTTTAATCAGTTATTAATAGAAATCAATAATAGCGGTTATAATTGTGAAAAAATTAATTTAATAGCTGAAATTTTATCTCTGGCTGATCTTTCTGTAACTTATTTAAGTTCAGATCCTCTCTTAGCATGGAATAGAGTAGTAAAATTATATCAAGAATTCAGATCTTCCCATAGTTGAAGCAGTTTCAGGAACAGACAGATTTCTGTCTCTTTTCTCAGAAGGATCATTATTTAAAGAAATTATATCTGGGAAAAACTTTCCGGTGGTATTTAGACAAAAATGGGATAATGTTTATAGATTCTTTCACGAAGGAAATCCTTCAAATCGTATCAATAAAATAATTCTCGATGCAAGAATAAGATATCAAAAGATAAATATGGAAATAGATATGAATAATTGTGATTTTTTAATTAGTTAATGCCACTTGCAAATAAAAATGAATTTTTTATAGGCATTGGAAAAAATAAAGAAGATATAATGATAGCACAATCAAAATTAAAAGTATTTGAAATAGAAAATATAGAAGTTTTTCCAGGAAATATAGAAAGACTATTACCATTTATAAAAGATAAATCCATTGATAACTTTATAATAAATATTTACTAATGGAACAAAAATAGATAATAAGCATTACATTATTAAGAGATTTATTTTATTCCTATAACTCAAAATTAGTTTTAAATGGAACAATTCAAATAATATTAAATAAAAATCAAGATTGTGATGAAATAATATCGCTAATGCCTAATCAAGAATTTAAAATAATAAATATATCTACCAATATCATATCAAAGAGATATTTTGAATAATGAATTTATCGATTTTGATAATTTAGAAAATATTAAAATAATAACAATTTTAAAGATAAATAAATATAGTAAAAAAATAATAACCAACTATAACAAATATATAATAACTCAATATTGGTATATATTAAAAAATTAGAAATTTTTGGATTTAAATCATTTGGATCAAAAAATATAATATTAAATTTTCAAAAAGGATTAATTGTAGTTACAGGTCCTAATGGTTCGGGCAAAAGTAATATTCTTAGATGCAATTTTATTTGCATTAGGAGAAAATAGCCCCAAAGCTCTTAGAGTTGACAGGTTTCAATCTCTTATTCCATGACAACTTAAATACAATAATAATACAAATAAAACTGTAAGAGTAAGTTTAACTTTTGATAATTTAGATAGAGGAATTCCAGTAGATAAAGATAACGTTACTATTACTAGAGAAATGTCTGGAATAAATAGTGGAGAAAGTCAATACAATATCAATGGAAAAAAAGTTTCAAGAAATAACATAATGGAACTATTAGAAATAGTAGTTGCATCACCTAACAAATTGAATATAGTACAACAAGGAATGATAACAAGAATATCTGAATTAAATTCAGAGGAAAGAAGAAAAATAATAGAAGACATTATAGGATTATCTTATTTTGATGAGAAAAAAAATCAAGCATTGAAACAATTGGAAGAATCTGATAGAAGATTAGAAATAGCTTTATCTAAAATGGATGATGTAAAAAATAGAATAGATGAGCTAGAATCAGAAAGAAATGATCAGCATAGATTTATTCAACTTGAATATGAAATTAAAAGATTAAAAGCTATAAAAATATCTGAAAAATTAAAGAAAATAATAAAAGATATTACAGATTTTAGTAATAGAAACGATATTAAAGAAAATAATATTAAAATAATTACAGAATGAGATAAATAAATTAAATCAACAAATAGAGCAAGTAAATAATGAAAAAGAACAATTTTTAATTTTGTCAAATGATTCCAATAAAGAGAAAAAAGAAACTGGAAACAAGATTATCATCAGTAATTTATCAATATGAACGAACTAATGCAATAATAAAAGAATCTCAATATTATTTAAATCAAACAAATCAAAGAGAAAAAAACAATTCAATAGAACAACAAATGTACAATATCAAAAATTAAAAGAATATGAAGAGACAATTAAATCAAATAAAAAATAAAATCGATCTAGAAGAAAATAAATAGGAAGAAATCGATGAAAAATTAGAAGAAATAATAAAGAAATAGAAAAAAAAAATGGATTAATTGTAAATGAAATAAATAGAAAAAATTCTCTGGAAACAAGATTAAAAAAATTAAGTCGAATCAAAGGTGAATTTGAAATAAATATTGCTAGAAATGAAGAAAAAATTAAAAACCTTTCAGACAAAATTAGAAATAATGACATCATCATAGTAGAATTATTTACAGAAAAAAAAGAAAATGAAAAGAGAATTTCAGATTTAAATATTGAAATAAAAGAATGTTTATAGGAAAACATTACAAATATTGAATAACAATATCTATAAAATTGATACATGAATACTACAAAATTAAGTGAAGAAATAGAGATATCTGAAAAAACAATTGATAATGCAGAAAAAACAATTTTAAAATATGAAGAAAAAATGAAATTAGCCAAAAATGTTATAATGAAGATTATGCTATTGCAACTTTATTAAAAGATTTTAATAATTTAGATATCGTTGGATATGTATTTAATTTATTAAAATGGGAAGAAAAATACCAAAAAGCTATTATTGCTTCTGGAAATGATTGGATGAAATCCATAGTTGTAAAAGATATCAAAAGTATGGTGATAGTTAGCAGAATTTTCTAAAAACAACGGGATACCTTTTCTAAAGATAATACCAATAGAATTACTTGATGGAGAAAAGATTAAAAAAATTCCCGATGATCCATCAATATTAGGAGTATTATCTGAATTTGTATATTGCAAAGTAAAAAATTTAGTCAGAATTTTTATTTGGTAATATTATTCTTACAAAAAATCCTGTAACTGCCTATATATTATCTAAAACATGGATATAAAGCAGTATCAATTACAGGAGAAATTTTTTTTCCAAATTTATCTACTAATGCAATTTGATTATGGTTCAAAAATATCTGATCTTACCAAAGACATTTTGTTATCCGATTCTATCGAAAGCTTAAAAATTAATTTGGAAAAATTAAAAATTTAACATAAAATAAAAATTTCTGAATTATACAATTATAATGAAGACAAAAACAACAAATCAAAATCTATTGAATTCTTTAATTTTCAAATTTCTGAATGGAATAAAAAAATTTTAGAATTTCAATATAGAGAAAGATAAACATCAACAAGATAGTGAAAAACTAATTATCAATAATATAGAAAATAGTAACATAATTGATAAAATACATTTATTCTGTTCATAGATATAAATCAAGATTAATAATTATCGAAAAAGCTATCAATAAAATAAAAAATGAAATAGATCAAATAGAAAAAGAAAATAACATTGAAGAAATAAATAGATTTGAATTTAGAGAAGAAAAACATTAGAGAATGAACTTGAAATAAAAAATAATCAAATAAGGCAATTAATATTAACCCAATCTCTTTTAAATAACAATCTTGATAATACTAATGTACAGTATCAAAAAATAATGGATGAAAAAGAAAATCATAGAAAAGGAAAAAGGAAATAAAGAAACAATGTTAGAAAAATCGAAAATAGAATTATATAGAATTGAATTAGAACTTAGAACTTTAAGAGAAAAAGAAAATGAAATAATACAATCAACAAGTTCTACATATACAAAACTGCAAGAATTTGAACGCATTTATAGAAAATTAACAGAGAATGAAAAAAAAACTATTAAAGAATTAAATTTATTAGAAAAAGAAATAGCTATAACCAATAAAGATATTTTAGATTTACAAAATCAAAAAATAAATCAAATAAATGAATTGCAAGAATTAGGATATAAAGAAATTTTAGAAAGTTATGATGTAGAAAATATTATATCAAGATTTAAAAGCAGAATATGAAAGTATTAAAGGAAAGAATAAACCTAAGAGCAGATGAAACATATTTAGAAATAATAGATGGATATCGCGGAATGTCAAATAAAAAAAATCAATTAGAAGAAGAGAGAAATTCTATTGTTAGATTTATTGAGGAAACAGGAAAAGAAAAGGAAATTGTTTTTACTAATGCATTTAAAAAAGTAGATGAAGATATTAGAAAAACATTTTCTGAGATTACAGGCGGCAGTGCATGGCTTGATTTGGAAGATTCAGAGAATATTTTTTCTGGTGGAATTTTATTAATGGTGCAATTTCCAAGCAAACAAGCTAGAGAATCCACTGCATTATCAGGAGGAGAAAAAACAATGGCAGCAATAGTTTTTCTACTTAGCACTCCAATCACTTAAACCATCACCTTTTTATCTAATGGATGAAGTAGATGCACATTTGGATGCCCAAAATACTGAAAGATTATCAAAGATTTTATTACTTAGATCTGGAAATAATCAAATAATAATGGTAACGCTTAAAGGATTCTACAGTGGCTAAATCAGATCTTATATTTGGAGTATATCCAAAAAATGGAATTTCTCAAGTAGTAAAATATAATCATCCAAGTAAAGTTAAATTAATTAAATAGAATTAAATTTTTCATTTTGTTATATTGTTTATTCTTATAATAAAAACAAGAAACAAAATGATTCTGCCGAAATTTTGTATTCTGGAGGATCATTTAGTACAATCTTTAAAAGATAATTTACATCTATTATAAAATTTGCAGCCAGTAGGCAGGAATATCAAACAAATTTGTTTTATCTAATTTTTATAATATTTATCAGAACCTAAAGAAGAGAAATTAACAGCATCCAACAACATCCAAGTATATGGATGAAGTGGATTTAAAAGTACTTCATCTATATCTCCAAATTCAACTAAATTTCCTGCAAACATAATACCAATTTTATCACCTATAAATCTCGAAGTGGCTAAATCATGAGTAATATAAATAATAGAAATATTCAAACTATTTCTCAAATCATTTAATAATGATAAAATTTGTGCTCGAATAGAAACATCTAACATCGACACAGGTTCATCAGCTATTATTAATCGAGGATTGCTAACAATAGCTCTAGCAATTGAAACACGTTGTCTTTGGCCTCCAGAAAGCATACCAGGATATTTTTCTAAAAATTCTTCAACAGGTTCTAATTTAGTTTTACTCAAGAGCTATCTCTAACTTTATTTTCTTTTTCAGCATAACTTAGATTACTACTATGAATTTTTAATGGTTCCATAACTATATCTTTAATTTTAAGATAGGGATTAATGGAACTATATGGATCCTGATGGATCATTTGTATTAATGAATAAAAAGTTTTATTTTTTTTTAAAATATTAATATTCTTTCCCATAAAATAGATATCACCAGAATCAGGAATTATAGATCCTATGATTAGTCTAGCCAAAGTAGTTTTTCCTGAACCGGATTCCCCTGCCAATACCAAAACCTCACCTTCATCTAATTCAAAAGAAACATCATCAATGACTTTTTTAATCGTTGAAGATGATGAAAAAAATTTTAAAGCATTTTGCTTTATATAGTAATATTTTTTTATATGTTTTAGTTGAAGTATAGAGGCATTAATAAGATAAAAATGTATTTGATATAAATATAATTGATATCCTTATCTTGTATTACAGAAATAACAACAACTGATTAAAAATAATAGTTAAACTATTTTTGTTTTTAAAAGTTTGTTAAGTACTTTTGCAATAACAACACCGAATATCAAAAATAATAAAAATTCAGCATGGTGATTTGTTTTGCAAATTTTACATATAGTCTTTGATTTTGATAAGTTTGATACTAAATTTTGTTCATCATTAAATAATTCATTGATAATTTTATAGAATTTAGGGAATAAAGAATTAATAATTTTAATATTATCTGTAATAATAGTATCAAAAGAAAAGTTATCAAAAAATAATGTTTTTAGAGTAGATTTATAATATTTTACCAAAGTACCTTTTACTTCTTTGGTTCTAGATATTTTTATCAAGCCATTTTTTTTTAGAACATTCATATGATGTCTTAATGTAGTTATCGCTATTTTACAATTAGATTTTTTTAATCGAACCATCACCTCGCTTACAGAAAGCTCTCTATGATAAAGTAAATCTAAAATTTTGATTCTGTGAGGATCACTTAATCCTTTGGTAATTGTCAAGCTTAAAGGAATTGTAACTAATAGTTTCTCATTACTTGAAATATTTTTCATTGAATATTTTTTAACTTGAGATCTATTTATTAAGATATAATAAAAAAATATAATTTATTTTGATGAATAAATAAGGTTTTAAGTCAAGATCTATAAAAGTCAGCAAGACGCCAAGCCACATAATTCAAGATCTATTGCTAATTATCTTGATTGTAAATCGGACTTATTCGTCATTTATTCATAGAACTCATACAAATAGTCTATAAAAATAATACATTAATGTTTAATATGTAATAATAATCATATAATTATATTTATAATAACGAGATATAATAGTTAGAGCTATTCCAAAATTATTCTCTAATAAATGATAATAATACATGATATCTGCGCTAAACTACGATAGTTCTTTACCTTCTTTTTCATATTAAATCTCTGAATAATTAAAACCATTTTAAAAATATTAAAAAGTTGGCATATTAATTTTGTTTCGTAAATTCAAATATAAATATTACAAAATATTATAGAATAATATGTAAAACTTTTATATACATTTAACACATATGAAATATATAGTAGAATATTAGAAAATAATATATAATAATTATACTTAGTGAAAATTACATGTTTAATTTAACAAAAAAACAAACTTCAATCATAGCAGTTATGGCTGTGGTTGCAGCAGTCATGTTTGCAGGTCCAATAGCATTGGGTTTAGAGCTCCAACAAGCATCAGCCGGTGGCTGGGGCGATGGCGGTTGGGGATGGCATGGCGGTTGGGGATGGCATCATCATCACCACTGGTGGCATCATCACCACTGGGGGCTGGAATAACTGGTGGTAAGCTGCTGTTAAATACCTAACAATCCTATAGAAAAAGATTATTAGTTAAAAAAACTAATATTTTTTTTATTTTTTATTCAAGTATTAATAAAATTAAGATATTAAAAAATTATAAATTAATTAAATATCTCTAGAGAAAGATTATTTAAAATATAATATAATACCAAAATAAATATCTCTTGTATAATTAGAATAAACGGCTGTATGCCCATTAGTTCATCTCTTACTTATCCATCCTTTGCTTCCCTACGACAAGTTATCCAGAAAACTAAAACTTTTCAAATCATTTACAGATCACAGTAAAAGAATTTGATGAGATTTACAAAAAAGAAATATCAAAAAGATATGACAAGCACGAAATATAACGCTTATCCAATAGAGAAGATAAGAAAGAGGATACGGCACTGTTGGAAGGCATTTCAAGCTAGATGTAAGAAACTGATTCCTCATTCTTTTAGTGTATTATCGTCTGTACATTACCTCACATTAACAGGCTTTTCTCTTTGATTTGGATCAGACTAACGCTGTATAGAAGTTCAAAAGATCGAATATTGGATATAGTAAGAAAGCGTGTAACAATTCCAAAGAAATTATACAACGTTACAAAGAGGCTGAAAGCACCCGATGAAGTTGAAGAGTATTTTCCTGAAGATATCCAAATTCAACCCACTGTTGAAATCTTTTACAGGTAAAACCAGATTCATGTTCCCTTGATAGGAACATATTCCACTGACATCCAGTTCTCAGGACATGCATAATACCATCGAACACCTTATTTAATGAAACGATTGGCGACCCACAGTTTTAGGTGGTTTCTCTTCGGGTAAAATAACACTGATCTTATCCTATAATTCATCTGAAATCTGATTGATAATATGTAACCATTTTTTCTTCTGCTTCTGGATATAGATTTACACCTTAGTAGATAGGAATGTCGACAATCTTTTCCTCTTTTGATAAACTGTGTCCTGCATCCAGAAGAAGAAGAAGATAAAGAAGGAGAAAAATAAACATCCTACTATACTCAAGATTCCTGATGAATTATGGGATAAGATTAAAAGTATTTTTCCAAAGGAGAAACCACTCAAGACAGTTGGTAGTCGACCAATTGTTCGATACAGAAAAGTAATCAATGGAATTATCTATGTACTAAGAACAGCAGATGTCAATGGAAAATGCTACCTAAAGAATATGGTTCTGGTTCTACATGTCATCGTAGGTTTCAAGAATGGAATAGATTAGATGTGTTCAAAAAGATATGGATAAAACTATTGAAAATCTATGATGAGTTTATCGGTACCAATTGGACATGGCAATCCATCATCGATAGCATACCTATAAAGTCTCCTTTAGGGGGGCGATGACTGCTGGAAATAATCCTACAACTGATAGAAGCAAACTTGGCACAAAAAGACATATTTTAACAGATAAAAAAGGAATCCCTCTATCTGTTGTAATATCGTCTGCTAATACTCATGATATTAAACTGGTAACAGATGTAGTTGATAATGCAGT
Source organism: uncultured Nitrososphaeraceae archaeon (assembly GCA_963838615.1). GTDB lineage: Archaea > Thermoproteota > Nitrososphaeria > Nitrososphaerales > Nitrososphaeraceae > Nitrosocosmicus. The sequence continues at coordinate 7,325 of CAWISD010000098.1, read as the reverse complement.
TATCCATAAAAGGTCACCACCATCATATAAAACTAAAAAAACATGAAGAGGAAGAAGAAAGCTTCAACATCTATGTTTAGATAAAGCATACAATTCCAAACAAGAAGAACAAGAACTAATCAAACGAGAATATGTACTGCATATTCCTCCAAAGAGAAAAAGAGATAAAAATGAGAAGGAGGAAGAGGCCAAGATTATAACACAACATTGTTCAAATCGTAAAAAATATACTGCAAAAAGATGGGTTGTAGAGAGAACCAACTCGTGGCATAACAGGTTCAGGAAACTGTTCACCAGGTATGAGAAAAAGTCAGAAAACTATCTTGGATTGGTACAGTTATCCTGTTGTATATCATCTACAGAAAGATAATTTTGGGATAGGCTCTTAATATATAAAAATAAGGTTTTATAATCAAAAATATGAATTTATGTATATTTTGTAAAATAATAAATGGAAAAACAGAACGCTAGGAAAATATATGAAACAAAACATTCGATAGCATTTCTTGATGCATTTCCACTTAAAGAAGGACACACACTTGATAATTTCAAAAGCACATAAAACAAAGATTCAAGAATTGAACAAAGAGGAAAATATTGATATATTCTCTACATTACATTTTTTAATTAACTATATTGAAAAAGCAGTCGAAAGTAATTCCACTTTAATCGCTATTCATAATGGAAAAGAAGCTGGACAAGAAATTCCTCATATACATATTCATATAGTTCCTATCAAAAAATCAGATAAACCTACTGCAATTCACTCCATGTTCTCAAAAGAGAAATTTTCAGAAAATGAACTTGATGGCATTTGGAAAAAGATGACATCTAATCTCCAGATACAAAACTAAAATATCGATGATAAAATATCTGGTAGTTCGGTCAAAGATTTTAATAACAAACAAAGGTTCTTCTTTTTTACTAATAGGTTTTTGAACTTTATATGCAGAATTTAAAGTTCTAATAGTTTTTATTCCAAGATCATTCGCAGGACAAATATCAATATCCAATCTATCACCTATCATAACACAACGATCTTTAGATATACAAGAATCTTCTATAGCCTTATTAAAAATTATAGGATCAGGTTTTTTAACACCAACATCTTGAGATAAATGTATCGTTTTAAAATATTGGATAAGATTATTTTTTACTAAAAGATCTGCAGATCCTGATGAATTATTACTAATTATTCCTAATGAATAAGTCTTTGATAATAATGGGATAATAATAGGAACCTCCTTATACAATTTAATTAATTTTTTTTTATTTTCCAATAGATTATCTTTTAATCTATCAAAAATAATCTGATCATAACCTTTTGGAAGTATTAGTTGAGCCATCAATGAAACAATATCTATAAAACCTGAAGAACCAATTCTTCTAGTAAAAATGATATTATTTCTCAATGTAAAATAATTTCTGTAATCTATTTTTGCACCATACCCATTGAGTGTTTCAAACAATAATTTATCAAAATAATTAATATAATCCCATTCATCTATCAAAGTTTGTCCAAGATCAAAGAAGATGAATGGTTTCATTATACTGATATGATAAATTAATAAATTATTATTATTATTCTTATGATATCACATCAATGTTAATCATCAATGATTATCTTCACAAATACTATAAAGAAACCTACTTTTATTATAAATATATTTATAATATAATACGTATAAAAGATAATATTATTTTAATTTTTTGTTATTATACTTGAAATTTCTTAATATCTACTTTATATAATATAAAAAGTCAAGTAAATATTGAAGAAACATGGCCCAAATGCCAGCATTAATTCCAAAAGAAGTAGAGATTCAAAGGCTAAAAAAAATATATGTAATGGTTATAATGTTAGGTTCAATTGCTGCATCAGTAGAAGTAGATAACTTTGTTGATGGATCATTGCACCAAACAGCCATAAGAGACAGTGCATTTACACCAGCACACTGGTGGTTATATAGTCACTTTATTGCACTTCCATTAGGTTGGGGATTTGTTGCAATGTATGATAGAAGAGTTCCAGCATTAAGAGGACCAAACAATTCAATGAACACCGGTCTTAAAATAACCATTATTGGTTATCTAGCAACCATGTTTACAATTGGTATCAATGAATTGTGGCACTTTTGGTTTGTAGAAGAAATATTCTCAGTACCAAACCACTGGATGTTTAACATGGGTGTAGTAGTAGCCTTTATGGGTGCTTTAGCCTATGTAGTCAGAGTATATGCTCGTTTGGTAGAACTGGGTGCAGAAACTCCAGCAAGAAACCCATATGTAGCAGAAATGTACAAATTAGCACTTGAAGGAAAACTCTACAGTAGATCCATTCCATAAATTTTTTTTGTTCTGTTAATAATATAAAAAATAAAAATACACAATTTCCCAAGTTCTGTAAACCAATATTTTAAATCCAATGAATCATTTTTTAAAAACCGAACTGCTCTGTTGCATAACTAGTTTTCCTTAAATTATTTCCATCCATTTTATGCAATTCTTCTAAACAGGTTGTACAAAGATACTTTTAAAATCATCTCTTTTATCATATTTTGATATTTTATTGCAGATACATATTCTCCATAGGTTCTCTTTATAGAGGAAAAAACAGTTTCAGCAATCCATCTGTTTCCATACTTTCTTCTCTTCTTCCATTTTAGCAGATCCTTTGACTGAGAATAAACTTCTCTATTTCTCAAACTATTGTTTTTGAATGAGATGATAGAATTCTTTCTTACCTTGATTCCAGGTCAATCTTTTCTTTTGAAGATATTTAAAATTCTTGTTACTATCGTATGCCCATCAGCTAAAACTGATTTTATGTGGAAATCCTTATCCTTATTCTTGTTTTCCAAAACATGTTCAACCAACTTGCTCCATAATTTTTCCATCATGTACTTTCTCATCTGTAACTTCTAAAGCATAGGATTTCTTTGGTCTTTATATTTACAGCAATGTGAATCTTTAGATAGCCTTTCTTCTTTTTAATCTTCCATTTCTCTTGCATCCATTGGCCTCTGTTTGTTACCTTTATTCCTGTACTGTCTATTGCTATGATAATGCCATCATCATCATCATCATCATCTAACCTCTTGCTTGGGATATCCAATTTGTTTACTCTTCTACAAATCTGTGAATAACTTGGATGATCAGGAAGATTCTTTCCTACAGTTGCTTTTATGATTCCCTCGGTTTGTCTATACGGTAAATGAAAATATATTCTCATGTAACCAATGATAAGTAAGAAAGAATCAGGAAAAGAATATGGTTTACCTTTTTTATTTTCATTCATTCTGTCAAGATTGTCATCCCACATATCCAAAAAATCATATGAAAAAAGAATTTCCCCTCTTCTTACAAGAGACTGATTATAAGAAGGCCAATGGATCATAATTGTTGAATAAACTAATCCTAGCTAAATAGATTGAGTTATGCAACAAAGCAAATCCGACATTAGTTATTTTAATATATTATTACCATTTATCACATATTTAGAAAGATTTCAGTATGTTTATCAAGTACAACAACAATTTTATTTATTCCCACTGTAATTCTAAAACGTGTTTGGTGTTTATAACCATATAAATAACCATATGTAGACATTAGTTACAGAAAGAAAACAGGGAAACAGTTTTTGGATTTTATCAAACGAGTAGACCGAAAAATATGATAACAGCATTAAACAGATATTTCTGATACTTGTTAATATATCTATACACAAATCAAACAAGGTAAAAATAACAATATCCAAATGCCATCCAAGGATATACTTGGTATTTCTTCCAACCAGATCGCCCAAACTCAATCTGATAGAGATAAGGTGGCTATGGATACAACCACAAGCAATTAACAACTTTACCTTTTGAAATGAATAAGATATTGGTAAAGCAGTATCTGATGGGACTGTAAATTATAAAAAAATATAGTCAAAACGAGTATATCAATTACATGTAGAGGGTATCTACATGTTTACATAACTGTTAACAAGCAATCACGTTATTGATTTTAAACATCTTTGTAAGGTATCTAAATAAAGAAACAAATGGTTATAATATATTAATTTAAAATAATGATAAATTAAGAATAGGATAATATTCTAAGTGAGTAGGAAATAATAATAAAATATTTTTATGCTTGTATTGTGCTCATTCTGGCTTATAAATAAAAATGACGGTATTTTTGACACTAATGACGGAGTTTAAAAAATAAATGACGACTTTTTGCTTGCTTATAAACATCGTCTACTATAACATTATATGTATAAATCTTGACAATATCAAACCACTCTATTAACTCCTAGTGATACAATCATATCTTAATGGTAAATCAAAGGATCAAATATCTAAAGAAATGGGAATTTCTACAGGCAAGGTATCTAATATAATTAAAGATTGGAAAAGTGGAATAGAAATACCCAATATAGAAGAATTAATGGAATTTGCTATCACAGTTAAAAAAATTCGATATGTCTATAGGACAATGTGCTGAAGGTTATAGAACAGCACAATTACTGAAAAATCTAGGAATTGCAGATGAGGGTGATGATAAGGAAACAGTTTGTTGACTTATTAAAAAGAATAGATAGAAGGTATTACAAAGATATTCAATTATCTTTCTTGTGCTTGATAATCTATCAGTGTATAAATCAAAGAATACAAAAAAAGCAATATCCAATGCTTTGTTGCATGATTATTTTAATCGTTATTTGTTAACGTTTTGTTGATAGAATTATAACGGAAACAGTACAAATTATATTATCAATTGTCCTAACTGGAGTATAGTTTTAACTGTTTTTCGAATCATGCAACAAAGCAATATCCAAATGTTGTCTGCGAATAAAATTAGTATTCTTACCAGTGAGATCCAGAACTCAACTTAATAGAAGTAAATGGTCATGGTTACAAAGGCAGATGGCAATTAATAATTCTACATTCAAAGATGAACAAGAAATAGGACAAGAAGTTAGCAAGTGGATGAATATCTATAATAAGAATTATAGGAGATCACAAATGTTTTACAAGAGCACAAAGTTGTATGTGTAACACAGTTGTTAAGAAAGTACCATAAAGTGTCAAATGTGTAGTATGTGTGGCATATAGGCTGGTAAAATATATAATAATTAACCCATATCGTTAAAACTCGATATGGCATCCATACTATAAAGTGTAGATTGTTTCTAATTATGCAAGAGATCTAATCTATCTATCATTGTAAAAAGGACCCGAAGATTAGCTTAAATAGACATAAAAATACTTTTGATATACCTTTCCTTAAATTATATAGATATTTTTGCTTTTACATTATCATTAAAATATTTTTTTGTGAGTAATAATATTAGCAAATCGTTATAGAAATTATATATTATTATATATTTGATAATCTAATAAAAGTTCTTAAAATAATTATTTAAATGTTTAATTAGAAAAGTAAATTTTATTATTTACTTTCTGATTTTTTAATTCCCCCTATTTTGAACATTTTTGTACCACAAACACTACATGTGCCTTGAGTAGCAGGTCTACCATTTTTCATAGTAACTTGTTTTTCATCTTTCATTTCTCTTTTTGCTTTACATTTAACACAATATCCTTCCATCAGACTAACCTTATGCAAGTGTAGATAAAATACATGTAGTATAAAATTATTGTCATAAAGACAGAATACGATAGAATATTAACTATAAAAGATTTAAATAAATTTATTACAATATTTTAAATAGTCATAATTTCAACAAAAGTGTATTGGAAGCCAAAACATCATACGATAATGTTTTAAAACTAATAAAAGCACATCATAATTGGTTTAACAATTCTATTCCATTAATTGCAAGTGAAAATATACCAAGTCCTGCGGTAAGAGAAGCGGTTGTATCAGATTTTGGAAATAGATATGCAGAGGGTTGGCCAGGGGAAAGAGTTTATGCGGGATGCACCTATATCGATCAAGTTGAAAATATATGTAATGAATTAGCTAAAAAAGTTTTTAGATCGGAATTTGCTGATTGTAGAGCAACATCTGGTGTTGTTGCAAATTTAGCGATATATTCAGCATTTTCAAATCCCGGCGATTATATGATAGCATCATCTATTCCCAGTGGTGGTCACATTTCACACGGAAAAAAAGAACATTCAGGTACAGCAGGACTAGTACATGGTCTCTTAATAGAACATTTTCCATTTTCAAAAGAGGATATGACCATAGATGTAGATATGACAAAGAAAAAAATTGATACAATGATCAATGAAGGAAAAGTTCCAAAAATTGCAATGTTTGGAGGAAGCCTTTTCTTATTCCCGCATCCAGTAAAAGAATTATCTAATTTTTTGCATAGTTATAACATTTTTATAAATTATGATGGAGCTCATGTAGCAGGATTAATTGCAGGAAACCAATTTCAAGATCCTCTAAGAGAAGGTGCAGATTCTATGACTATGAGTTCTCATAAAACATTATGGGGTCCCCAAGGAGGTATAATAGTTTCATTTGAGAAATATAGCGAATTTATTAAAAAGGCAATATTTCCAGGCAATACAAGTAGTCATCATTTGCACCATGTCGCTGGAAAAGCTATTGCTTTGGCAGAAATAGTAGAATTCGGTGAGGAATATGCAAAACAAGTTATTAAAAATGCAAAAATGCTTGCATATTCTTTAGCAAATTATGGATTTGATGTATTAGGTGAAAAAAGAGGATATACAGAATCTCACCAATTAGCAGTAGATGTTTCAAAATATGGAGATGGAGGAACCATTGAAAAAGATCTTGAAAAATGCAATATAATATTAAATAGACAACTTCTTCCAGGAGATATAAAAGAAGGAAAAAACTATCTGCATCCTAGTGGAATAAGGATAGGAGTTCCCGAAGTAACAAGATTAGGCATGAAGGAAAATGATATGCAGGAAATAGCAACTTTTATAAAAAGAATAGTTATTAATAAACAAGATAATAGCAAAGTTTTACAAGATGTAATAGAATTTAGAAAGAACTTTCAAAAGGTACAATACGCATTTGACAATGAAACTGCAGCTTATGAATACATACAATTAGTTAATAGTAATACATAAAAATTACGTTAAAGGTATTTATTATTTTTTTATTTAAACATTTTAAATTGTATCTTTAACTATTTATACATGTCAAATGGTAACCGTAAAATACTATTTATTTATGCTTTGTTGCATGATTATTTTAATCGTTATTTGTTAACGTTTTATTGATAGAATTATAACGGAAACAGTGAAAATTAGATTATCATTGTCCTAAATGGAGTATAGTTTTACTGTTTTTCGAATCATGCAACAAGCATTTATTTACAG
>CAWISD010000097.1:0-14285 GCA_963838615.1 uncultured Nitrososphaeraceae archaeon | reverse complement strand
TCAATGACCATTTTTTCATCCATTGTAATAGATGAGATGATGGATTCTGTTAATTCTTGTCCCTTGCTTGTCAATCTATATTCAACCCTTGGAGGAATTTCGTTATATGACTGTCTGCTTAAAATCCCATTTTTCTCTAATTCTTTTAATCTTATTGCAAGAGTTTTACTGCTAAATCCCTTCATTGAATTTCTAAATTTTAGATATCTTACTGGATCGTTAGAGCAGCATAAAGGTATTAGAATTTCAAGTGTACCTCTTTTGGTTATTAATTTTCTTAATTGAGATGTTTCTTTCATTAAATTCTCAACATCATATCCTTGAAAATTACAGGTTTCATTCTTGTGGATTACAGGTAATTCAGAAAACTCATTTCTCAGGATTATCTTTTTCCTTTTTTAAAATTATGCTATCCTTTTGTTTCTCTGACTTCACTTACTTTACCTAATTACTCTTGTCAATTTAAATAGTTTCTTTTGTAAACATATAATATAAAATATGGAAAAAGATTTACAGATTAAGGATAAAATTAAAGAACGATATGGCAAAATAGCCCTATTTGGAAATTCTGATTCTTGCTGTATGCCTTCTTCTTCAGAATGTTGTAATACAGAAGAAGAAGAGTAGGTGATACCGATTCTCAACATATTCTCTGCAGCAAAATCAATTGGCTATAATTCTACAGAACTAGAATCCATTCCTCAATCATCTATTCTTGGAGTTGGATGTGGCAATCCAACCAAATTTGCCCATTTAAAGGAAGGAGATACTGTTGTTGATTTAGGTTCAGGTGCAGGTATAGATGTTTTCTTGGCTGCCAATATTGTCAAGGATAGTGGAAAGGTCATTGGAATTGATATGACAGATAAAATGCTAGAAAAAGCAAGAAACAATGCAGAAAAATATGGATACAAAAATGTAGAGTTTAGAGAAGGCGATATTGAAAAAAGAATACCTGTGGAAGATAATAGTGTAGATGTGGTTATAAGCAATTGTGTAATTAATCTTACTTCCAATAAGGTAGATACATTCAGAGAGATTTATCGAATTTTAAAACCTGATGGAATTGGAAGGATGGTTATATCGGATTTAGTTACAGATAGAGAAATAGTTAATGCAAATTCAATAAATGCTGAAAATTGGTGCAGTTGTATTGATGGTAGCATTAACAAAAGAGAGATATATCGAAAGTATAAGAGAAGCAGGATTTACTGATGTTGAAGTATTGGATGAAAAACCATATTTGGAAATGGAAAAAGAGGATGATAAGGAAGATTACCAGCCTTGCAATAAAAGCCATAAAAAATAATAAATGCCGATATATAAAATGAAACTCTCATTTAAAAGTAAACCAAAAAGTAAAACAAAAAAGACTGTTCTTTTTGTATGTGTTGAGAATGCAGGACGTAGCCAAATGGCAGAGGCCTTTTTTAGAAAATATGCACCTGATGATTATGAAGCAACAAGTGCTGGAACACATCATATATCTCAAATTAATCCTCTTGTCTGTACAGGTAATGAAAGATGTTGGTATAGACATTAGCAATCAAAAACCAAAGGAAATGACCGAAGATATGATAAGAAATGCAACAAAAATAATCAATATGGGATGTATGGATAAGAATTTCTGTCCTACATTATTCATTCACAAAGTAGTGGATTGGGGAATTGAAGATCCAAAAGGAAAACCAATAGAAAAAGTTGAAGAGATAAGAGATGAAATTGAAAAAAGAGTTAAAGAAATAGTATAGAGAATGAATATAGAAGAGGAAGAAGAATAAGATGAATGAGCATAGTTAATAATTTCTCATTTATTCAACTGTAATCAAAAATATTTTTAAAATAATAAAGAAAAATATGTTCAAAGAAGCAACACAACAGTATCAAGATTATAAGACAATAAGGAATAACCTATCATTAAATCAAAAAAAGTTTATTGCTGAAGTTATTGGGACTTTTATTGTAGTAGTATTGGCTACTGGTTCGGTAGTCATTGATGCTAAACTACATGGAATATTAGGTATTCCTTTTATTGCATTTGCACCTTTTGTAGGTGTTGCAATAGGTGTATATTTATTTGGTAAAATTTCAATGGCTCACTTTAATCCTGCAGTAACTCTGGGGTTTCTTATAACAAAACACATAACAAAAAAACAATTGTTGCTTTACATTACTGCAGAGATAACAGGTGCATTGCTTGGAAGCCTATTTGTAAAATATGTTATAGGAACACAAGCATCTCTTGGTGCCAATCTCCAAATTATTCTTATCCTTTACCATTAATATTTGCAGTAGAAATGCTAGCTTCCGCTTTACTGATGGCCGTTATTTTAATAGTAGTATATACAAAAGGCTTGAGAGGTTTTGGCGGAATAGCAATTGGTGGTATGGTAGGACTGGATATATTCTTTTTAGCTTTTATATCTGGAGCATCAATGAATCCTGCTCGTTCATTAGCACCTGCTTTATTATCAGGGGTAATTGGAAATCTATGGCTTTACTTTACTGCCACATTTGTTGGAACATCTGTAATTGCACTTGCTTTTAGAAAAATATTCTAAATATATGATCTACTATCTAGGAGAATAAAATATTATTGAAATCTAAAAGAACAATACTTCCACCGATGATTTCATATTTATCTGGCCTTTTTTTATCAATCAATAAACCCCATATTATTGCCATCACCACAAATATTCCACCATATGCTGCATATACTCTGCCAAAATTAGACGGCTGAAAAGTTGGAAAGTCCATACAAAAAGAGTATAAGTCTATCTATCCCACATATGCATGCAACAACAACAACAATTCAGATATAATCTTCTCTCAACAATAAATATTTAAAATAACCTCCTTAAATTACATAAACTTGTCATTTTGTAAGCCTTTATTTTTACATGGATACAATGGAAAGACCTGCTAGAGATTAACTTGTTAAAAAGCAAAACAAGATAATAATCTGTCAAGGCATACAAACCCTAGTGACTTGCAGATACTTTCAAATGTTATCATAATATTCAAACAGAACAGGACTTAAAAGCCAAAATTATGCCCATCCACCTGCTATACAAGCCATCTTGGCTATGTTTTATTGGATGCAGTTATTTGCTATCTAATAAATAGAGAAAAGATACACGAGACACAAAACTGGAATTAATTTCCCATATAATATCTATACTGCATTTCGAATTTATAGGGATACTCTAGGGAAAGACGCAAGATTTACTGCAATTTGATGAATCAGAACATAAAGATCGCCATTATTCAATGGTTATTATTCATCATGATATTGATGCCATCACATATCAATTCTGTATCTTTAGGTATATTGTGCTTTGTTGCATGATTCGAAAATCAGTTAAAAATGTAATTTGTGTATGATAATATCAATTGGATTTTGACTATTTCCGTTATAACTCTATCAACAAAACGCTAACAAACAACGAATAAAATAATCATGCAACAAAGCAGATATATTGCTATTATTTACGCTTCAATCCATCAATCTCGATTTGCTGGTCAATTAATATGGGCAATAAAAGTCCATCATCAGTTAATTCATAATCTGATTTTTTATAGGCTTTTATGGATTCCTGATATTTGAAGTAACATTTACTTGTAATTTGAGAATAATTGTTTATCATCATAAGAAGGTAGACAATAGATCTATTGCATATTGCTTACAAACAGCTTTATGACCAACAGTTCGTCATAAGCCTGTTCTCTCTTTGCTTTCATACGAGAGGTTATCCAAAAAACCATTACTTTTCAAGTCGTTCACCGGCCTTCCACTACAAGAATTTGATTATATTTATGATAAAGAATTAATAAAAAAATATGCCAAATATGAGATACGACGCTTATCCAAAAGAAAAAAGCTCGAAAAAGAGACGTTGGTGTCTGGAAGACCTTTCAAACTTGACCTAGAGAATAGATTTCTTATGCTTTTGGTGTAGTATCGCCTTTACATAACTTATACTCTACTGGATTTCTCTTTAATTTGGATCAAAGCAACATTTGCAGAGACATTCAAAAGATTGAAAGTTTGATTAGAAAATGTTTTTCTATTCCACAGAAAGTATATAACATAATAAAAAGACTTCAAACTCCTGAAGAAGTTGAAGAGTATTTTCTAGGCCTTATGGCTTTCATAGATTCTACAGAACAGCAGCAAATACCAAGACCTGTTGATAAGAAAAAAGAAAGACATTCTATTCAGGCAAGAAGAAAAGTATACTTTAAAGAACCATCTTATGGTTAACAATAGTGGTTATATCCTTCACAAGTAGGCTAGAAAGGAAAAAAACATGACTATGATGTATATAAAGAGAATCATCCTGTGACACCCAAACAAGTTGTTAATGTGATTGATCTGGGATATCTTGGTGTAGAAAAGGATTTTCCAGAACAACTATCACGCACTACCATAAAAAAGAAGAAAAATCAAGAGATTGCCCGAAGAAGAAAAAGAAAATAACAAAATTCATTCTAAAAAGAGGATGGTGATAGAGCATACCATATGTAGATTGAAAAAATATAGGATAATGAGTGAAATATTTAGAAATAGATTAAGAAACTACAATAGAATATCGGATATAGTTAGCAGGTCTGGTAAACTATAGGATAATGAACCAGCATCACTAAAAGAAAGAAGGCATAGCAAAAGCGAATCGAATGAAAGGTTTCTAATTATGCAAGAGATCTACTAATCATATCCAATATATTCTGAAGGTGTTTTATTTTTGTTCATAAAGAAGATATGCTATATTCGATCTATAGGTTTTTAAATTCACAGGGCCTAAAAGGATATTTATTCCATTATAAAGGATATCGAAATGTAAAAAATAACTTCACTATGATCTATAAATACTATAATGATCCAAGTTAATAGCAATAAATACAAATATTTTTTGGAGAAGATAAATAAAAAATGACAACATTAATTGATGGATTAAATTTAAGACTTAACGAAATTTTAAATGGCACACATACAGATATTCATGGTCATGAAATAATTTTCGAAAAAACAGGAAATTTAGAATATTCTTCTGTCTTTATTATTAACTGTGATAGAAAATATGTTATAGATATATCTTCTGTTATAGTCACTATAAAAGAGATTGCTATTCCGGATAAAGATGTTTTATACAATGATGTTTCTAATGACAATACGAATTATTGGAACAAAAACCAAATACTGCCATAACCCTAAAATCACAATAAAAAAATTATATCTATCAATAACATATTACTTCTATATAAATACATATATCAATTTAGTTGGCTCTGTTAACAGTTATGTAAATACTTGAATAATCTTTAATGTAAAGAGAATGTGCTCGTTTAGATTTGTTAGTTTTTAAAAACTTGAGAATATATTAAAAAATACAACAATAATTTTGTTTATGAAATCAAACAGTATTAGTTTACAGAAGAACATACAGCATTCTTTACATAACTGTTAACTTGAGACATTATTTCTTTATTATGATCTTTCGCAAAAAGATTAAGCCAATTCTTTACATATTTTAATTTACACTTGTTCTTTTCGCAAGTGAAATAGCCTTCAAAGCATTCTGTTCTATCCTTTGGATATTGTTGATTGTTAATTCAATAATGCTTTTTCCATAAGAGGAATGAATATGATATCTACCGTTAGGAATTTACATGCTTATGATTGGTACCATCTACCGCCATTATCTGTAGATACTGGATGTTTTCCATATTCTTCTATAATATGTGATAGAAAACGCTTTGCTACAAACATATTTCTTTCTTTAGGCATACTTAACCTGAGGATTTCCTTGTTTACGGTTTCGATCATAGCAAACACTCCAAGCCAAATGTATTCAGAACCAACTTTGACGATAGTTTCATCACAATAAATTCATTAATCCTTCTTTGAGTTGTAGATATCTTCTTTGGTTTGTATTTGAACCAAAAGATGGAGAAATTCTTGAAATGGGCATAACAAAAGAACAAAATATGTTTGTAGCAAAGCGCGTTTTCTGTTTGATGTTGAAGAGTCCGACATAAAACCTATTTCAACAGAGATGGTGTAACTTGACATCCTTCGACTTGCCAGTTTCTATATAAAACATATATACATTTTTTTACAAGATTATAAGAAAAGCATAATTGAGAAGATAATGATTTAGTACATCAAAAATAGAACTGAAAGTTTTGATGATATTTTCATGTAGATAAAAGCAAGTGTAAATTAAATATTTAAAGAATTGGTTAAATTCATTTGCATATCTTTACAACAAGAAGAAAAATCTTAACTTTTCAAAGCCCCTATTTAATATCTTCCAAGAGTGAAACTTTTTTATGCTATTATTTGTTCATCTCTATACTATCTATAAAATAAATTAACAATTAGGCTCCAAACTGTGGGTAATACTAATTTTATGTGTATCTATATAATCTATTTGGCCAAAACAAATTAGGATAAAAATATCTCTTGGCTCTAATGGATAAATCTTCTAATTATTTAGGATTGTTTATATCATTTTTATTAATTACCAGTTCAAGTATATCACTGGTCAATGCAACTGCTATGGGCTCTAATCCTTCTTCTCTTATTACAGGGTATATCTACTATTACTACTACACCAATTAAGCATCTCGTAGTAATATTTCAGGAAAATAGTTCTTTTGACCATTACTTTGCTACTTATCCTATTGCTACTAATTCTCAAGGGGAATCAAAGTTTACTGCAGATTCCTCATACTCCGTCTGTCAATAATTTGATGTCTGCAGGTCTATTGACTAATAATTCCAATTCTATCAATCCTTTTCGCTTTGATATAACACAAGTTATGACTTGTGATATGAACCATGATTACAGATTCGAACAACAAGCTTACAATGGAGGCCTATTCAACAAGTTTGTAGAGTTTACTAGTTCCACTTCTCCAAAGATTTGCACTGATATTGAACACAAAAAACAAGTCATGGGTTATTATGATGGCAATACAGTACATGCGTTATGGAATTATGCTCAACATTTTGCTATGAGCGACAATTCATTCAATACCGTATTTGGCCCTTCTACTCCAGGTGCTCTTAATCTTATCTCTGGACAGACCCATGGTGCATCTCCGCCCTATATTCCCAATAATGTAGCAAACGGAACTGTAATTGGTGATCTCGATCCAAAATACGACGATTGTGGAAAATCACCTCAAATTTCTATGACTGGAAAGAACATTGGAGATCTATTGAATATTAAGGAAATTACTTGGGGTTGGTTTCAGGGCGGATTCAAACCAACCAGCATAGAGCATGGTGGAAAAGCTGTTTGTGACTCTAAACATAAAAATACCAACGGTACAATGGTGGAAGATTATAGTCCACATCATGAACCATTCATGTACTATATCTCCACAACCAATCCTCATCATCTTCCACCAACATCTGTTGAGATGATTGGTAAAACCGATCAAGCAAACCATCAATATGATTTGATCGACTTTTGGAATGCTGTTCAAACGGGGAACTTACCGGCAATCAGTTTTCTTAAAGCATCTAAATACCAAGATGGCCATCCAGGATATTCAAACCCTATCGATGAACAAACCTTTTTAGTAAACACTATAAATCATTTACAAAAATTACCAGAATGGAATAGTACTGCTGTAGTTATAGCATATGATGATTCAGATGGGTGGTACGATCATGTAATGCCACCTATAGTTAGTCAATCAAATGATCTTAAATATGATGGTCTCCTTGGAGAAAAAGGTCTTTGCGGTCAAGCTTCAAAAGGTGCGTATCAAGATAGATGTGGATACGGACCCCGTACACCTTTACTAATGATTTCTCCATATTCAAAAGTTAACTTTGTTGATCATAGCATAACCGATCAAACATCCATCCTGCGCTTCATAGAAGATAATTGGAATTTAGGACGTATTGGAAACCAATCCTTTGATAGTAAAGCAGGTTCACTCATGAATATGTTTAACTTTAATGGTGATAAACGCGTGGCAGAAAAGGTCTTTTTAAATGCTACAACAGGGTTGATATCCAAATAGTTTCATATAGTCCAATTTCATCTTATTGAATTTTTTCAGTATTATAAACGATCATGGGATCAGCCGGCTCTGTAAAGTCGATGTGACAGCTTTGTTTTATAAATTACTAATAGATTTAACAATTATTATACATGCTTGAGATGCAATTTTCTTTCAACAAGGAAATTTATCATCAAATTTTTTAGCTCTATTATTAACATACAGTATTGCCATTTGAGCTATAATATGTTCATATAAACAATAAATATGATATTTTTGTTTCAAAATCTGGTAAATTTGTAGATGCCAAGTACAGTTATCTATTATTAATGAATATTTCCATACTCCACATTTAATCGCAGAAATAAAGCGTTCTGCAAAAACATATTTCTCTTTTGAGTTGTCTATCCTAATATCCTTGTTTTTGGGCTTGATAGCATTCTATAATATGATATCAGTTCAGAATCAACTTCTTTATGAGTTTCATAATTATTAATTCATAGATGTGTAGTTCTAAAAAGTAATTTTAAGGTTGTATTTTTGTATCCAATCTCGTATAGCAAAATAATTTAACTCATTTTAATAATGTTTTATATATACCTTGATAAAAGATAGTATAAATAAAGTTACAAAGAATACGGTATATTATCTGTTTGGTTCTCTTTCTTATTTTGTATGTCATAAATTATATTATTGATTTGATACTTAATTTTACTATTGTATGGAACATATTTCTTCATTTAACTGTTTAAATAACATTATTCAGTTTTCATACGCTAATATTGGGGAAATTTATATTTTTGACTACCAAACATTTTTTTACTGACATATTTTTAACCATATTTAAAATCATTTATCTTGATAACGGATTTTTCTATTGATTTTTTTACATCATCTAATAGCTCTTTGAGTACCTTTTCATTAATAGTTCCTCTTCTGCTTGATTCTATTTCGCTATTATAATATTTCATCCAAGAATAGGAACGCTGAATACTCTGGAAAAGTTCAAATGGAAGAAGCGATTGTTTCCCTGATAGAATTACAGCATCCCACATATCAGTAAAGAATGGCTTATAGTCGCTGTATTGGAATGATTCATCAATAAAACTAAGCCTGCGTTCTAAATCATCCTTGATAAATCTAACTATATTTTTTATAGTCTTTTCATCTTCTTTCATCTGTGATCTACGATACACCCAGTGCTCTAAATAAACAGAAAAATAAATTATTCCTGCTAGCAATACCAATTCAACTGTGAGGTAATCCCATGCAATAGCCATAATAATCTAATCCATTACGAATATTTCTATTTTATTTGTAATAATAAAATAAATTTTTATTTAGAGTAGATTCTAAATTGTATAAATATTTTTTTCTTGTTATCATCTATAATCTTGCTGTTTGTTTTAGTAACCTGGCTTTGCATTGATTGTTATGCGGTTTTATTCTAAGAATATGATCACAGCAAGGACATCTCATTCCATGCCAATTCAAAAATATATCACATTCTATACACCTTTTATATCCTTCAGAATAATATCCACCCGAATGCTCATCTTTATAAGCTTTGTATGCTTTACAAATATCCTTACAATATTTTCTCAATTATTATATTTCCATATGTTTGATGCATAACTTTGCAAAAAGATTCTAATGATGAGGTAATGGAGAAACATCCATAAAGTGTTTGCATGCATCTATGAATTGATTTTGTTTATTTTGAAATTCTTTATTTATCTTGTTGGTTATATCAACTAAATGGTTTTCCGTATTTTCATGTTTTAGTAGTTTTAGCATATATTTACTGCTATCGATATCATTTAAAAGATATTGGATTTTTTCTAAATTATCTACAAGGACTAGGGTATTCTTTAATATGTTGATCGGAAGTATTATTTCCTGCTAGTTCTTTATTATTTTGTAATATATTCAAAACATGTTGCAATTTCTCAAAATTCTTTTGTAGCCTTGCAATTTTTCTAAGTGTTTCAACATCATCGACTATACCATTTGATGTAATTATTCTAATTTTCTTTTCAAGTCCTTTTGTTAACCTATCAATTTTTTGAATTAATTTTTTGGTTCTCTTTTCTAATGAAATCTTATTAAATTCGTCATCAAACATTGGTAATTGAACAGAATTAATGTCGTATACAATTTTATTTATTTTTGCTATTAGACTTTGCTTTTTTACTTTAAGAAATATATCGAAATTTTTTGTTTGGGTTTGGGTCTGACCATTTTCTAATTTTTTATTCTTTGATATTTCTTTATCAATTGTATCACATGCTTTTAATTTTTCATGCACTTTATAAAGAGATAAAGATGCTTTTCTAATCTCTTGCAGAGTCTTTTCTTTTCTGATTTTCTTTGGAAAAATTAGTTGTTCATATCGCATTTTTTTTAATACAGCACTTATTTCGGAAAAATCCTTATCATTGTTATTCTTCAAATAATTAGTGCTTTTATTTTTTACATCTGCTATATTCTTTTTATAATTGTCAACAAAGCTTTTGAGTGGATGTTCTTGTAAAACTACTGTATTCTTACTCATATTTTTAATTTTAAAAGGTAATTTATAAGTGTATATAGTTCATATTTTTGTATATATTCTATATACAAAAATAATAAATAGAAGCTAAAATAGATATGAAAAACTTAATATAGAAATAAGAATTTGCATTTTAATCCAATAGATGAGAAATTATTGTAATAAAATGAAAATATTTCTAATCC
Organism: uncultured Nitrososphaeraceae archaeon; assembly: GCA_963838615.1. Taxonomy (GTDB): domain Archaea; phylum Thermoproteota; class Nitrososphaeria; order Nitrososphaerales; family Nitrososphaeraceae; genus Nitrosocosmicus. The sequence goes on along the minus strand of CAWISD010000097.1, from coordinate 3,527 downwards.
CTTTTTAGAATAATGAAAGATAGTTTTTTTATAAACAACCCCTTATGTATTAAATCAAGATTGATGATATCTACTAAACTAAATTAATTATGCTATAGTTAAATTTATGTTAAAATCCAAAAGAATTATGTTCATTACATCAAATAAATTACTAAAGCAAATCAAATCCATTGATTCAAATATCGAAATTGAAATTCATGTTATTTTAGTATCAAGTGAGATTAGATAAATTCATAGATATGAAATATGTATAGATAAGTTCATTATATATTTACTTTAACTATCACAAATGGTAGAAAATAGTAAATCTCTGAAAATTGATCCATCATTATATGTTCCAAAGAAATTGTTTTTAACAAAAGGTAAAGGAATTCATAAAGATTATCTTACAAGCTTTGAGTTAGCGTTACGTGATGCAGAAATAGCTGATCTAAACTTAGTTTCTGTATCTAGTATTAAACCTCCACTATGTAAAATAGTATCAAGACAAGAAGGTAGAAAATATTTGATGCCTGGGCAAGTTGTTTTTGCTGTTATGGCTCGCTCGTCCACTAATGAACCAAATAGACTTATTGCCTCATCGATTGGTTTGGCAAGACCTGTAGATGATACACGTCATGGTTATATTTCTGAACACCATTCTTTTGGAGAAACTGCGCAAAAAGCTGGAGATTATGCCGAAGATATGGCCATGGAGATGCTAGCTACTACACTTGGTTTGCCTAATGATTCGTTACTTACATGGGATCAGAGAGAAGAACAATGGAAACTTTCAGGAAAAATTTACAAAACACAAAATGTTACACAGTCTGCAGAAGGACATAAGGATGGATTGTGGACTACTGTAATAAGTGCAGTTATCTTGATATTATAATAAGTATTGTATCTATAATTATTATTCTTTTATTTAATATATCCTCTGCATAATCGAATTGTCTTAGTTTTGATTGATGTGCCTATTTTTTATTTCGGTTTCTAAAGATGGTTCTAATATTTATAAAATTAACAGATACTCCATTTATGATAAATTTAATATTTAAAACTAGTTAAATTTATCGATGTGGTGTACTTTGTTGCATTCCTTTGAAAATCGTTTATTAGATTTTCTGATTTCATCATATGATGGATACAAGAATATTTGTCATTTATTATCTCTAATATTTCTAAAAATCGATTGAATGATCTAGATGCCAAAGCAGATACGATATATTAACATCTTGCTATATGAAATAAAAGGTATATATAGGCAGGATTTATATAGTAACTCAATAGGAAACGTTCCAATGTTGCATATAATAGACCACATTTCGTAGATAGTAACATTAGTTTTATTACTTGGTTTTAGTAATAATAAATATAACATAATTTAATATCGATTATTTTTTAAAGCAATTATTTCGCGCTCTATATATTCAAAGTAATAGTTTTAGAAATATGGAGTTTATAAAAATAAAACCATTCAAGATAAAAAAAGCCACAAATATATTCATCCCAACTTTATTGGGTGCAATTATTTTGATAGGCAATATAATATCTGTTACAGGATATAATTTTAATATACAACAATCATTTGCAAAAGAAACCCAGATTTCATCTTCCCCAGGTGTAAATTCCCTTTCCCATTTACACCACCATTCATCAATACATACAGCACGACAATCTGCTTCTGGTAATGATTCTGCTTCTCAACAAAATTCTAATATTAATACAGCAGCAGCAGCAGCAGGTCAATCTACTCTTAATATCGATCCCACTGCAATGTCTGTACCATTTGGTGGAGCTAGTGGAATCAGTGGGTCATTACCAAACCTTGGAAATGTTATTACACATAGTAGCACTACCAGTCCAATTTGTACCATAATAAAGCAAACAATTAAGAATCAAACTGTAAGCAATTCTTTATGTAAAAGTACAACTACTGCTGCTAGTCATCCAACATTTACCTATTCAAAAACATTAACACATAACAAAGGTGTTACTATTAATCATAGCCATACTAGATTTCATGTAATAGGCCCTGATAACTTTAAATTTATAAATTCTTATTGGACTACAAGTGAAACTACACGAGCAGTAGATGTTGGAACTTCTGCAAATACTACTTATCTATCTTCTGCCTCTCACGTTTCAAATGTTCCACTAGAAACTGATAATGCTTTTGGACCTACAACTCTTGCTGTTGAATTACAGTATGAAGGTGCTATGCAATTAATTGGAATAACTGCTGCATTAAAATTACCTCCAGGATTTATTTCACATCTTCCATTAATACACGACCCACATAGATTTGATATCGCATTCTCTAATTATAGAGGTCATATCTATCCAGGTCAAGGAATCGTCCTATATTTCCCAATAACCATTGTTGGAAATGTAGGTGTTCAAAAGCCTTTCCTTGCACCACTGGCAATACATTTTCTTAAAGAAGATAAAAGAGTCGATACTTCTAGTATAACTGCAAACGAACAAGATCAATTTGCATCCACCCTTGTTGTTAAAAATGCATCATCTCCATTTTCAGGTGGAATTGTTAGTAATGGTGTTGGGTTTAATAGTATCAGTAGCGGTAGTGGTAGCGGTAGTACCAGCAACGTCCCATCGACAGCCACATACAATTCTAATTCTAATTTCAATAGAAACTTTAATGCAGTAAATGAACAGTTGCATCCATATGACTTTGTGAATCAGGTACTTCCTGTTATCTTTTCAATTACAGGACAAGAAATATTTAGTGTTGTTATAGGAGCAGGACCTGATGGTGCCATACCTGCCTCGCCAATCTTGGCACTATTGCCTCCTGGTGTCCCAACGCCTTTAAAAATCATCATTAGAGATACAGGCGATGCACCTATTTACAATTTGAATGCCGCAGCATCTGTAAGAGACGAATCTGCAATAGCTGCTACAGTAGTTCCTTCAACAGTAAATATTCCAAACGTTGTACAACAAAATGCAGTTGAACCAGCAGTATTAATTGGAGGACAATCAAAACAAGTAGGCTTTTTGCCAGTTAATGGCACTGCAGAACTTGATATAACCGCAGTACCAAGTTTATATGCTGGTGGAACAGTTGAACCTATATTCGTTACCTTACACTTTAACAATGCCATAGGCCAAGATACTACTTTAGTGAAAAGAGTGGGAGTTGAAATACTGCCTATATCTGCTCAGACTGCACTTCAAAATGCAGTAAAGATACCTAAAGGAGTCTCAGACAATGTAATAAATCTACCAAATGCAATATCAAATAACGCAATACATGTACTGTCAAATAATATAGCAAAAGAACAAAGTCATAGTGTGAAGATTACTACCCCTAGTTCTAGTAGCGAAGCGGAGCAGAACAGCAGTGGTTCTGGCAGCAGTAGTGCTTCTTCAAATAGTGGAAGCAGAGTTCAGGCAGCAGCGGTTCAGGCAGCAGCAGTGCTGCCGCATAATGGTAGTAGCAGCAGCAGTGGAAGCAGTGGCGGTGGTGGTTCTGGCGGCGGTAGATAATCACCCGATTCTTTTTTTAATATATTTTAATT
>CAWISD010000096.1:0-16185 GCA_963838615.1 uncultured Nitrososphaeraceae archaeon | reverse complement strand
AAGATCTCAACTATTTTGTTACATAACTAAATCTATTTAGATAGGATTGGACATCAACCTTTTTTATAGTGGCCTTTTAATAATCATTACCTTGCATCACATTCATATCAATACCTGAAAATGATATCATTCATTTTTTCATGGATGAATTATGCCATATAGGATCATTAGTCTGGATAAATTTACTTTCTATTACCGTTATAAACTGGTTAACTATACCATGCCTTCTGAAACAAATAGACTCCCATAATTGTTATCAGTTCTTTGATATCTGTAGTAAAAATAGTTTTTAATCGGCTATCAAAAGTACTTATACCGGGAAACGATATTCTATATTGTACATATGTTTACATCACCTTTCTGCGATATAGCATATCAATGGAAAGATATTCATGCAATGCGCTGTTTGAATCAAGTCGTAACTAAATACGTACTACAAAACATCTCTGATGATTATGGCGGTGGAATATATATAGGAGGTATCATTTTTTATGAATATTACACTAACACTATTCAATCAGTAAAATGAGATGCAAAATGCTAATAATTAGAATGGATGATGAATTACTAGTTGTTGCTAGTCTTTTAGATAGTATCTATTTTAACCAATCTATGATACGCCATTAGACTAGATTTATTTGTTATAGATGAAATAATTATGATTTATGCCCAATTATATAAAAATATAGTATAATCACGTATGTCATTTTATTACAATATTGCCACAGTATTTGTAGTGAGTATAAAAATTAATTTATAATAAAATATAATATTTTGTTTTAATTTTAAATATATAAAAAATTAAATCAAGAAGAGCATCATTTAAAATAAAATTAAAAGTCATCAATAGAATGAAAGAACGAAAATATATCAATTCATTTCTTATTTAATCACATACAAATCAATACAAATTTACTAAAGAAGTAAATTTAATGAATATCATTCAACTATTCAAGTAATAATATAATGAATAAAACCAATGCGGAAATTGCAAACATCCTACGAAAATCTCATTTCTTTTAGAGATGGAGACAAATAAAAATAATAATATTTTAAGTTTTAAAAATAAAGCCTATAATAAAGCAGCCGATCAAATTGAAAATTTATCAATAAATATAGAAATTCTTTATAGAACAGAAGGTATTGAAGGTTTATTAAAAATACCCTCAATTGGAAAAGCCATTGCTTCCAAGATAGAAGAATATCTAAAAACTGATGGAATCCAATATTACAATCAGTTAAAATCTGAATTACCAATCAATATCGATGAATTTTTAGGATTGGAAGGTATTGGTCCAAAAACACTGAAACTAATTTATGATAAACTAAAAGTAAAAAATTTAGATGAACTTGAAAAAGCAGCCACAGAAGGTGCAATAAGAACGATAGCAAGGTTCTCTCAAAAAAAAGAAGATGCAATTTTAAGAAAAATCAAGAATTATAAAAATGGTAAGGGTAAATTTCTTATTGGAGAAGTTTATCCACTAGTAAAACAAATTGAAAAACAGTTATCAGAATTGGATACGGTTAAAAAAGCTATAGCTGTTGGTTCATTTCTACGTATGAAAGAAACAATAAGGGATATAGATTATCTAGTAGTATCAGATGAGCCTCAATAAAGTTATTGAATCATTTGTTAATATGCCAGAAGTTAAAGAAATTTTAGGTAAAGGATCTTCCAAAGCATTTGTTAAATTAAATAATGGGATTGATTCGGATTTATTGGTAGTTCCGGAAGAAAGCTATGGTTCAGCATTATTATATTTTACTGGAAGTAAAGAACATGGAATAGCCTTAAGAAAGATAGCTCAATCAAAGGACCTTAAATTAAATGAATGGGGGCTCTTTGCTTTAAACCCGAAAGAAAAAAAGATAGCTGGTTTAACCGAAGAGGAAATATACAAAAAATTAGGTTTAGAATGGATACCTCCAGAGATGAGAGAGAATAAAGGGGAAATAGAATTAGCAAAAAAGGAAAAGAAAATAAAGATAAATCAAAAGAGAGTCAAATATCACAATTAGTAGGGTATGGTGATTTAAAAGGAGATCTTCAAGTTCACACCAATAATACAGACGGTAAAATGAGTATTGAAGAAATGGCACATTATGCAAAAGAGTTTGGATCTTGACTATATCGCAATTACGGATCATACAAAAAGTTTAAAGATAACAAGAGGATTAGACGAAGAACAAATACTAAATCAAGCAAATAAAATTACTGAAATAAACGATAAAATAGAAAACGGTAATTTTTTTTCGGATATACAAAATAAAGAAAATTCGATATACGAAAATAATATAGATAACGATCATGAAAAATTAAATTATACTGACTTTCGTATACTTTCATCAGCAGAAGTGAATATCCTTAAGGATGGATCATTAGATATTGCAGACAATGTATTTGATAAGCTAGATATTGTCGGTGCCACCATTCATTCTGGTTTCTCTTTGCCAATTGAAATACAGACAAAAAGACTCGTTGATACAGCTCAAAATCCCAATGTAGATATAATTTTTCATCCAACAGGAAGAATAATAAATAAAAGAGACGGCTATCCCGTTAACATTCCAAAATTAATAGAAGTGGCAAAAGATACAAATACGATTTTAGAAATAGATGCACATTATGATAGATTAGATTTAAAAGATGAATATATAAAAACAGCAATTGAAAATGATGTTAAACTTGTAATTGATTCTGATGCCCATCATCCTCTGCACTACGTATTTTTGAAATTCGGAATAGGTCAAGCAAGAAGAGGATGGGCAACAAAAAACGATATCCTCAATACACTACCTGTACAAAAATTACTAGATAATTTAAAATAGATAAATAAAGATTGCAATATCATTGTTTAAAATGAATTCCTGTATTAAATAGGCAAGTAAGAAAAAAATGATTTTACCTAAATAATTTTGACTATCAAATAAAAAAGGTTTTAGATTTCAATTTGAGATAGAGCAGACGTTTAAACTATTATGATTACCATAACTAATCAACTCTCTCAATAGCAAATAATATTCAACATCATATATAATATTCCTATAGTAACATAATTACATTTTAATTATATATATAATTGTTAAATCATATTAAAATCATAGCAATAGAAAACTAATTTATTTCGTTAGAATTAAATGATAAATAAAATAACCACAAGGACAAACTAAAAAGAATATAAACAGAAATAGAACAAAAATACTAACAAACAGGATAAAAAATTGTATTCTTTTTTTACAATTATTCCATATCAGATGATTTAATATTTTCTGACATTACTTCTTTTGAAACCTCTTTTGTTTCTGTTACCGGTTTTTTAACTACTACTTCTTCTTTAACATAAGGATTTTTTGTTACTTCAACTTCTTCTTTTTTTATAGGTATTGTTATATTCTGTTTAGAAGAAACTGGAGTTTGTGCTTCGGTCTGGTCACTTGGAGGTCTTGTTTCAATACTTATTTCTTCATGAGTTACCTGAACATTTACTGTTTTAGTTTCAGTAACAGGTTCTTTGGTTATTGTAGTTTGACCTATTGCAATATTTTTGGATACATCCAGATTTTCTCCTCCGTGTGGTATTGCAGTATCCTCAGGTTCATCCACTTTTATTCCACCCCCGCTGCCGCCGCCTCTATCGATTACAGTAGTAGAAGCATATTGATCTTCTATTGATGTAGGAGATGAATCTCCTGCATATTTATTTAGTTCACTCTCAGAAATACGGAATCTAAGAATAGAGCCATCATAACTTTCTACCTTATTTTGAGGAATGTAAAATTTTTCTTTATTTATCAAGCCTCTTTGAACTTCAACATAACCATTTACTACCTCTTGCACTTCACCTAAATCTTCGTCATTACTTCCTCTCGCTTCTTTTTTTATAGTATCATTCCAGTCGATATCTGAACCCATGTGTATTATAAATAAAACATCGTATATATAAGAGCAAAATACTATTATGAAATAGTAATCCTACAAAATGGTATAGAATAAATAATTTCTTTTCTATTAGATTTAGTACATTAGTTTATTTTTGCTAGCATTCATTTATTCATATATTTCATTCAATCATTACAACAAGAATAATCAACAAGACATTTTCACAAAAAATCAAAATCGAGATCAGATTAAAACACAACATTAAACCTATGCAATGTATTTAAGTTTTCAAAGAACAATCATTTTCATATTTGAGATATTAAATCATTTAAATTATTTTATCATTATTCGAGCTCGGTTATATTAAGATTATAATAAATTAATTTTATTATAATTTTAAAAGTCATTATACTTTTTTTAAAAAGGTTACAAATTTGAATTGATACCAAATGAAAACTGGTAATCTTCTCATATTGCCTCTAGGTTAAGTTTAAAAATTTCACATATAATTAAAACGTAAAAAATTATTCATTTAGTAAGTGGCAGGTAGGAAGGGTATACCATCAGTTATACCAATCTATTGTCCATGATTTCCTAAAAAACATTGAGTAAAATTAGTCATCTGTTTGAATAATCAATAAATTCAGAACAATGACACAGACGGCAATGATGATCATTATTCTGTCCTGAAATGAATTTATGTAATAGTTTTAGATGACCACAGACTTCTACATACATGATAATTATTGGAATTCATAATTAATATTCTTCTTATTTTTATAGTATCTTGATGATAATTAAGTAGTTCCTTTACCAATAAGTAGATTTGACCCCAAACACAAATATAGACATATAATAATACTTTTCAAAAATTTATCAATAGATTTGAAGCTTCCTCGATAGACATTTCTCTTTGCAAATTAAAAGAAACTTGTATATTCACAAAATTCAATTTGGATATTTTTTATGCAATTTCTAAAATATATAATACAATATAATCGGACAATTAGCATCAATTTTATATTTATAATTTATGTATTTTTTAATTAATAATATTGCTACAAATATTTGGATAATAAATTACTTTATACAACTAAAGTACACATCTATTGATAAATGTGAATAAACCTAAAGATAACCATAGAGAATATAAAGTAAAAATACTAAAGAATTCCATAAAATATTATCTACCACGCGTTGAAGGATATCTTGAAGTTATAAGAAAACTGGCTTCTGACCATAGTGGAATGTCACTTATTGAGTTTGATGGTTACTTTGAGAAGAGGTTTGAGCCAGTCAAATATGTACGCGCGGAAGTTCATTCTGATGAAATCGATGTAGAAAAAATAGTAGAATTTGCAAACAATGTAAGAAAAATGCTCAAACAAAAGAGTTTAGCAATAGAGTACAATAACCAATTGATGTTGATAGAAGAAGAAGAAAAGAAGAAGAAAAGTAAAACTTGAAAGATTTGTTAAAGTTGTATTATTAATAGAATTCTTGTATTGACAAAACAACAACAAAATAAAACCGGTAATGCGACTGAAAAATACCTTATTAAACCTACTTAGTCATCATTTAAAATTTAAATTTGTCTCTTATGTAAAATTAAACTTTGCAATTTACATATGGAGCATTCAATATCTTTATCTTTTAAAAAACAAATATAAATAGAAAAAACGAATGGCTTTAAATTCTATACTGCTTTCCTCGGATTAATACTAATAATTTAAAATAATTGAAATATCAACTAATTCACTTTAAAAAAACTATTAATAGAATAAATCCAAGATTCCATAGATTGTTAATGTCCTTGAAGATCATTTTACAAATAACAAATATGAAATTATTCCCCCCATAATATAGCAAAGCATAAAGAAACTCCATATGCAATTATTGGCTTCTTGAGATTAATCTCCTTGAATTTCGAGAATTGAGTGCCAAGCCCTATGGCAAAAAATGTAAAGGTAAAAAATACAGTTCTTAGTGGTTCTGTTCCAAATGATATTATTGGTGCAACTGCTTTAGCGCCTTCAGCAACTGAAGGGTGTGTGATAGCAATTACAGTTAACACAGCACTAGTAGCAATATATCCTAGAACAAACTTTGGAAATCTATACCAAAGGACCATAGGGCTTGTATTTATATTAGTTTGCTTTTTAATTTTGTATGTCCATATAGTAGCAAGTAAAAATGATATCACTCCAATCCAAATGTCAATCATTACTTTGGTGATTACTGCTGCATTTAATGCCGACCCATGGGCCTTAAGAGACCATCAACTACAGATGCGCTTGCTGAGGCAGCTCCATCTGTTTTTACACCTAGACCCATCCAAACGCCGGCTGCATCAAAATGAGTTGGAAAGAAAATGGCTGCAATAAAAGGCATCAAAATAATCTCTACTGCAGAGAAAATTACAATTATTGAAGAAATAACAGTAGAATAAATCGCCGGGGCTTCAATGGCTGCAGCTGTTGCAATAGATGCAGAAACACCACAGATACCTACTCCTGAAGAAAGGGTTGCTGAAAAGTTCTTATCAAGACCCATTTTTTTTGAAATAAGGAAGGCAAATATCCATACCACTGGAAAGGAAAGAAAGGCTGCCGCTAAAATGGTGGGAGCGCTAGTTACAAAAGATATTAATAAAATCTTGGCCCCCAAAAGCACTATCGCGATCTTTATAAATAGTTCTCCCCTTGCTGAATCCTTCAGCCATGATGGTATGTGTAACAAATTTGTAATCGCTATTCCAGCTAATAATGCTATTATGTATCCGACTTCTGCACTTCCAATAACCTTTACAATAGGTGAATAGTTAGAGAGTAACCAAATAATCCATGTAGAAAAAAAGATTACGAAAAAACCCTTAAACCAATCTTTAGATTTAACTCCATTGAATCGATTTATAGGCAGCAGTATGAGAGCAAGGAAGATAAAACTTGCTAATAGGCCTACCCATGGGTCAAATACTCTTTGTACTAAGAGCATGACTAATGTCTGTCCAAGGTTTGGCTATAGGAATCCAACCCAAAAGATATACACCAAAATATGAAGGAAGAGATAGAGAAAATATTATCAATCCTATCCATACAGCCCACCAATCCTCCTTCTTGTAAAGAGATGACCAACTTATAGTAGTAGTTTTCTCACTAGAAGAAGGGATATCTTGCTTTAGAAATGATTCTTCCAATTCATTATCTTTGACTCTTTTTTTCGTTAGATTTATTGCACGCCATTTTCTAAATACCTTATTAATGATTCCCACTTTTACTTCTATTCAATGAAAAATATATTAAAAATTACGAAATATGATAAAATATAACATTGTATGCGAGTTTTTCTAGATTATTAAATTAATTATAATAGGGTAGAAAGGAGTAAATCCATCACAGAAGTGTACAAAAAATGAATATCCTATTTCGCTTTACAAGAATTAAGATTTGATTAAACGCATATTAAAAGAGTGCGCTAATAGAATTCCTTATTCATATTTTAAAATTATAAAGAATAAATCTTAAAGATATGTTAATTGTTATTTGATGTTAACAATAATTTTTAAAGATTATTTTTTATTACCGTTTTTAAAATCGATATTTAAAAAATGGTCTAGAGCGAATTTTAATTCAAAAAGATTTTTTCTAATATTGCATTATCTAACTCATATTTTGCAATTTTTAATATTCTTTTAGATGCTTGTATTTGAGACGATATTATTTCTCTCTTATTAGCTAGACTATGAAAAGATTTATTAAAAAGGTTTAAAATACTCTTTTTCTTGAATTACCTCTTGTCTTTACTTTGATTAAAGGTGGTTGTTCTGTTTAACAACATTCATTATTTTGTTCCTATATCCCAACTTAGTTTTACTAAATTCTCTTTTATATACACACAATCATTACGATGTTTACCATCGTAACGTTTTGTATCTTTTTTTATTTTATATTGATAATAATCCATAAATAAATATATATTAATTTTTATAAAAAGAATTTCATATATGCAAAAATAGATCTTTGTATGAATATAAATGAATTATCATTCTTTTGTTAATTTCTCAATAAAGAACAATTATAGATATTAATATACTAACACTAGAAATATTCATTTTTATATTTTATTATTTTACTATATATAGCGATAAAAAACGATATCATGTTCACTTGCCGGTCTATATCATTAGTATTAAAATTAAAATAATATAAATAATTATAATGAATTTACTAAAATGGCTAGTTTGATTTGATACGTGACTTTAAAAGCAAATCAATTCTTAGAACCTATCCCAAAATTCGATAGAATTATAGCTTGTTGTCGTCACTGCTAAAACGTGACCTGTATACAGAAGGGGATAAAAAGGATAGATCTCTTGCATAATTAGACACATATCAAAATTTTATAGATTATCAATGATAATTTGTAATATTTGCATTTTAATTTGCTGATTACGATCAAGATGTGTTGCATTTTTAGAAATTTTTCTAATGGTGCTAATTATGCAAGAGATCTATTATTGATATTGATTGGATCAAGAATAATTAAAATAATCTTTTTTTATAGTAAGGTAATTTTAAAAATGCAATAATAATTGTATTAATAGCAGAGAAAACCAGTCAACAGCAGAACAAATTATATCATTTGAAACTCGCAACAGATATTTAATTACAAAATGCTTATCAACTAAAAAGAGAAAAACTGCCCGATTTGTATATGAGTGATAATGCTACATTAAAATCAAATTCAGCATGAGCTTTAGGATCTTATAATGAAATTTCCATATTTGCCCTTCCTGTCTCGGCACATCTTGTGAGACTATGCAGTATATACTATACCGATCATGTTGTAGATTTAGCATGTGGAACTGAAAATACCGCTATAACTGTTCGTAGAACAACAAGTACAAAAATAATAGGTATAGATATAACGCCAGAGATCGGCTCAAGCAAAAGTGGAAGCATCTTTAGCAGAGGCAGATGATACAGAGGAGGCATGAAGGAAATGTAGAAGACCGTCCATTTGAAGATGAATCATTTGATGTTGTATTATCCATCTTTGGACATATGTTTGCGCTCCATCCAGAAATAGCTTTAAAAGAAATGTTACGAGTTACAAAAAGTGGAGGTTGTATTGGATTTACAATATGGCCTGCTGCTGAACTTTTAAATGGAAAGATGTTTGAAGCGATAGCAAAGCATATGACTTCTGTTCCTCTTTCGCCATCAAATAATAATAGTCCCAGGCACCACAACCATATTCTCCAATGCAATGTGGAAATTCAGAAATCGTATAGACGTCTCGATATTAATGGCAATGTAAAAGATATTCACTTTGAGGAAGGAGTAGATAAGATACCTTTATTGAGTCCCAATCATTATTGGAAAATGCTTAGTACAAAATTCGGTCCGATTGTTAAAACCATTCAAACACTCAAAGATACTCAAAAGATTGAATCTTTGAAAAAAGATATTCTTAAGGCAATTATGCCGTATTTCCATGATAATATATTAAAACTTGATTATCTTATTACAGTGACAATAAAAAGAATAAAAAGTATATAGTTCTATAGACATTTGGAAGATAATAGAGGATGTAATATAATCAATATAATCTTATGAATAACGTTTATTACCAAGGTTTTATTTGGTTATAAATTCCTATAATTACCAATGTTTAAATAGGATGCTAACTAATAGATATTAATGTCAAAGAACACTTCAAGCAACACAGAATATTCATACAATACCAATAATCAAAATAATAGCAATGATTTCAAAGAATCAGTCAACAGATCACTTGATGAAACTAAACATAATATCAACAGATCAATAGATGAATCAAAAAACCAAATTCCACATTATAATACTATTGTAAATAGCTATCAAGAACAATCACTTCAAACTGCAAAAGAGATTTCAGAAGAGTTTATTGAATCTCAAAAATCAATAATTAATTCACTTCAATCAGCATGGAAGCCATACAATGAAAGCTTTACCGGATTAGTAAATAGCTGGAATTCTCCAGATTCAGTTGTCAAAGCATATAGCAGATTTGTCAGCAATATTGCAGATAATGCAGTATCATCAATGAGACTTGCAAACAACATTATATTCTCAAACTTGGATTCATGGAAATCAGGATTACAACAAGCAAGAGATAATTCAAGACACATATTCAATCAAAATGTTAATGCAGCAAAAACATTTGAACACAATTCAAGAGAGATAAATCCAGCAGTAAAAGATGTTAATGCAAACGTTAATACCGAAAATACAACATCCTCTTTTACACAACAAAGCAATAAAAAAACTAAATACACCTATTTTTTTCAATTCATAGTAAAGAGATAGATTCACAAGCGCTAAAAAAAATTTTATCTGATAAGATCTATTATATTTATTTGGTTTATTTGAATAATATTCAATATAAACAACATCAATCTATTTCAAATTTTAAATTTAAATATACCATTATTTATAGAATTATTAGATGCCTTCTACAGAATCCAATTTTGATTGTCAAAAATGTGGCATACCATTTGGTTCCAAAAGGGAACTTGAACTTCATTTAAAACAAGAGCATGGAAAATAAATAAAGCAATTGTTATAACCATCTTTAAAATTAATCCTAACTCACATAGCAAGAATACAATTCTTTCAGTAAAACCATAAACAATATTTCAATAAGGGAATGAAGTTGGGTAATTACAAAACAAAGGTTTAACTTTTATTGTATCTAAATCATTTTACATAAAATTAATCCAGATTGCAAATTAAATATAAGAATCTCTTGCATAATTAAAAACAATCTAACACTTTCAAGTGGGATTCTGTATCTGTTTCTAATTCTAATGATTTAATGTTTTATAGTTTATTAGACCTTCAACTATATAATATATCCTGTTATATTTTCTCAATTTATTTCTGAATATGTCACTCATAATCCTGCATTTCTTCAACCTACAGATAGTATGCTCTATCACTATTCTATTTTTGTTGGAATGAATTTTGTTATACTCTTTTTCTTCTGTCAGATAATCTTCAGGTTTCTTTTCTTTCTATATGGTATGGAAGATATTTGTATTTGGAAAATCCTTTTCTATACCAAGGTATCCAAGGTCAAATACATTAACAACTTGTTTTGGAGTGACAGGATGATTCTTCTTATATACGAATATCATAGTCATGTTTTCTTCCTTTCTTATAGCCTATTTTATGAATGATATAACCACGATTGTTAACCATAATCTGATTCTTGACACTAGTATGTCTTTTCTTCTTTCCTGAATAGAACATCTTTCTTTTATCATTATCTACTGGTCTTGGTATCTGCTGCTGTTCTGTACAATCTATAAAAGCAAGAAAGCCTGGAAAGTATTATTCGACTTCCTCTGAAGTTTTTAGCCTCTTTGTTTTGTTATATGTTTTCTGCGGAATTGGTAAACATTGCCTTACCATATTCAATATCAAATCTTTTGAATATCTCTGTAGGCGTTGCTTTGATCAAGGTCAAAGAGAAAGTCAACCGGAGTATAAGTTATGTAAAGACGATAGCATACCAAAAGCATGAGAAACCTATTTTCTAGGTCAAGTTTGAATGGTCTTCCAGCACCTGTATCTCTTTTTCGGTTTTTTCTTTTGGATAAACGTTTTAACTCGTATTTATCATATCTTTTTGTTATTTCCTTTTTGTATATATTATCAAACTCTTGTACTGTAAGGCCGGTAAACGATCTGAAAAGCAATGGTTTTTTGGATAACCTCTCGTATGAAAGCAGAGAGAACAGGTTAATGAGGAACTAGTACCAGTAAAGCTGTTTGCAGCTAATTATGCAAGTGATCTATATATAGTAATAGAAGAAACATCATTTTCAGATATTTTTCAATGTTCTGCAGTATCATGCTACAATAAAAGTATGGTAAGAAAGGTGATTCATTTAGAACGAAATAGTTTTACAGCCTTTAAACTCAAGTTTATCGACACTAAAAATATTACCCATGCTATAAGTGAACCAATCATTGATGCTTGATATGGTTCTACTATATGCAATTGAAGCAATTCATAATGAATTGTTATCTTTGCAAAAGAGTATATTACTTCAGAGATAGAGAATGCAGTCACTAGTTTTTTAATATCATTTTTTATTTTGCCATAGTCTTTCTTTCCTGTTGAAGGTTCTACATATCTTTTTCTGTTATCTATATAAAAGAATAATGTGAAAAGCGGGATATAAATTCCATATTCTATTGAAAGAGTTACTAGAGAATTAGCAAAGTTATTACTATTATATTGTGCAAATACTTGAGTGAACCACGCACCACCAAAAAATGCAAATATACCAGAGATTATAATATTCTTGTTAAATAATATATATTCTTGATATTTCTTATAAAATCCCCCTATTTCCATTTTAATTCACATCATACATTCACATCCCTCTTTTATAGATTAATTATTAAAAATATTTCTAAAACACAAAACACAGATAATACATCATTTGCCGATTATTATAGCAAATGAACTATATCATAACTTTAGATTCAAATGCTATTAGAATAAGTAAGACAACAACACCATTATCTTAGATTAAATCGCGTTGTCCCACACTTTACTGTATATTCATAAATATTGATAAGAAATATAATAGTGATTATTCAGCGGTGGATTCTTTAATTAAGAACGAACCCAGATATACAATTTAGGGATGAACTATAAGAAATAGATCGGGTTTATTTCAACTGTTTAACGGAATTGTGTAATCCATCCATTAAGAATATTTGTTAGCATTATAGGTAAGCTGCTAATCTTAGATTCAATTCAAATTAGCAAAATTAAAAAGACTATCCTCCTCTTAACCTATCGTCATTAAATCCAGGGCTACCATATTCAGATACTTTGGATTTTCTATCATGTACCTTTTTATGAATCTCTAGGCGCCTTTTCTCTTCGAATTGTTGATCGCATTTCTTGCATTTAAATGCCATTTATATTCA
The DNA here is from genome assembly GCA_963838615.1 of uncultured Nitrososphaeraceae archaeon. GTDB lineage: Archaea > Thermoproteota > Nitrososphaeria > Nitrososphaerales > Nitrososphaeraceae > Nitrosocosmicus. Next base: position 3,309 of record CAWISD010000096.1, on the reverse strand, counting down.
TTAATTATGAATGCATCTAATTGAAAAGGCTTTTGAAATAAAATATTTAAAACCCAAAGTTATTGAAATATACTATGGTTAAAAGAAAAATAATCTTTAAAAATTTCAGCTTTTGTATTTATGGATAACAATATCTCAATCTATTCCTGAAATACCCAAATAAATTTTCGGTAACAGTTTACAAGCCAATTATTTTATATAAGTTAATATTATTTATTGATGGAGAGAATTATAGTAATAGTAGATCTCTTGCATAATTAGACACCTAACAAAATTTTATAGATTATCAATGATATTTTGTAATATTTGCATTTTAATTTGCTGATTACGATCAAGATGTGTTGCATTCGTAGAAATTTTTCTAATGGTGCTAATTATGCAAGAGATCTAGTAATAGTAATTCTTCTGAGAATTAAATTATTTTCTTAAAATACGCTATTGTCCAAAGCGAACAACTGCTTCAAGTATATTCAATCAAAATGCAAGATTTCATTGAAATCTCATAGAATAATATTTGATCAAATATATGCATGATTCTTCATAGTTAAGGAAAAAGATTTATTCTATGATAAGAGATGGGATTCAAAAGTACAAATTCAAAAGATCAATCGGTATAAAAGTCAAGATCTGAATTTTATTATATTTAAAAATATGAAACCCAAATTAAAATCATCCAGCGTATAACAGTGGTTTTGGACGTGTATAGAGCCTGAAAGTAAAAAGGTTTAAGATTGAACACATCAAAGGAGGGAAAAATGTTTGTGGTATCCGAGCATGTTCTATCGAATGTTATAAAAGAATATCGAGAACATTCGACTTTCCTCAAAGAAGCCAGTACCTGATATCCGCAAGCATGCTAACTTTTGAAACTAAATCATCATATTCATTTCCCCTTAGAAAAAATATCAATATTGAAAGAATGATACATAATACAACGGATAGAATTTCTTTTAGAGCATGTCCAATAAAAGAAAAATTGCCATGGACTATGTACAACAATGGTTAAATCTATTTGCTGACTACTACAACAAAGAAATAATTCATTAACAATACAGCAATATCTTAAATGGCAATTTCTATTAGTTGGAAAAATACAAAAGATTTTCATCGACCATATTTTACATTTAAAATTCAATTTCTAGATTTATAAAATAAATTTTTAAAACATTTCTTTTATTATAAAAATATGTGGGGATTCACAATGGTTCTCATGCGACTAGTCGATTATCTTCAAGGACAAAAAGATAAAAGAACATGTAGAATATGCAATTACCTTGCAAAAAATGAGAGAGAGCTAAATAGTCATATACAAAAAGAACACGGACATAAATAATTTTAGAAGAATAGCATATGTTTAAATCTCATCAATAATTTAAAATTGAAAATAGAGAAGCATTTGCACAATTATAAAAGTAAATACTAAATAAATCTCATTAATAACAAAGAACCAATCAAACAAAATCATTATTCTTTTTTAAAGAAACAAGATAAACAAAACATCCGACGAGCAATTCTAAAATATCTAACATATCTGCAGATTCATTTAGAAGGATATATGCCGTTAATAGAGGTAATTACTCTCTAAATATTTCTTCTGCTTCAAATAGATATTTAATAACAACTAAAAACACAAATGAATGAACTAGAAAATAACATCATTGTATGATTTATTAACTTTCAATTATTTCCTTAATGACTAAATTACTCAAATTCTTTTCTTTAACTTTTTAATGTATTATGCTAATTATAAATACTATGCTAAATAATAGGCATAGATTTGCAAATTAATTAAATTAGACATATGCTGTTTTAATTCAAATGTAAATTCAGAACATACACTGGATTGCGGGAACTGTTCTCGCATTTCTTGAATTATTCTGTTTGTAGCTTTCCATCCAGTCCAATGACATGGAACAATATATTTTGGATTTGCTTTTTTTCATTCTTTTATTGTGGGTTCAATCGCATCATCATACATTTTTCCACCTGTTAAATGAAAGCCACCTAAAATTCCAAATATTTTATCAATTCCTGTAAGGAATTTGGCATAGTCGATTTATTCATAATGCCAGAATGTCACAAGCACTAATAATTACCAATCCTTTTCGTTTAACATTTGCAACAATAGCTTAATCGTCTTTTACCAATCAGTCAGAAGTAAGTTTCCTACTATAATGATATTCCTTGTATTGTAATTGAAATCCATTCTCAAAAGAGTATTTCGTTGGTATCCACCAGTAATTAATAATTTCGGCAAAGAAAAGGCAAATACGTGTTTGTTAATGGCGATAAATATTCAATATTGTTTTTTGAGACAATACTCGTCCCTTTTTAGTTATCACAATGGCACCCTTTCTTTGTAAGTCATCTTTATCCAAGAATAGCTTTTTGCTTTATCCTTACCATTCGGAATACAATCCATCTTTTTAATCATATCAATGACAAATTAATCTGTCGTCGTTCCTATTTTTTCAAGAATATTTGAAAGGGCTACAAAGTGATCAAGATGTCCATCGCTAAGGATTATTAGATTATTAGACTTAAAATCTATTCCTAATATATCTATTATATAAACGCCATTTTCACTTACGCCACAATCAAAAAGAAATTATTTCCTTTATAGGTATTATTTGGGTTTCTCTTTTCATCTTCATAATTAGAACAGATATTGATTAAAGCCGAAAAACCATGTTCTGCAATAAGAGGTGAAGAATCGCTCATTCTTTATCATCAATGGACAAATTTCCGGATACGATTCAGATATCAATCTATCAGTATAATTATCCATCAATAACGTAATCGATATATGATCAACTTCAGATAATATCAAATACTTTAAAATATATATAACAAATATTTTTATTTGCATTATTAAAAAAATATATTCTATATATCACTATCGATAATTTTAATGTTTTGTAAATCAATTTATTATATTAGTAAAATTGGTACATTATTATTAATACTAGATAATAGTTCAATACTTACAACCAATTTCAAAACTGTTTCCATTTAATCAATATACTTGAAATAATTTCCTTATAAAAATTTTAAATTAAAAAATATATTTAAATAATTAATATAAACTGCTATATCCACATACCATCAGATTATATCTTAACGCATTTAATTCTTATCTAAAAACTACGTCTCAACTCCAATACAAGACCGTACAATCTTTATACATTATAACTACTATGCAATCTATACAATTAGTAAAATTACGCTAAAGAATTCTATCATCCAAAAGTATAGTAATAAAATATCAGTTATTCGTTAAATTAGTTTATTTTCTAATAGAGAAAAAAT
>CAWISD010000095.1:0-7514 GCA_963838615.1 uncultured Nitrososphaeraceae archaeon | reverse complement strand
CTATAGATCATTGAACTCACAGTTGTTTACAGAAATAAAGTAGTAGAACAATATTTGATATATATTCAAATGTTGGATGATCGTGATAGTAATTATTTATTTGATTTGTAATTTATCTTATTAGTATAGTAGCTGCATACTCCTTTGGTATTTCAGATTCTTCTTCTTGTAAATTACTTTGAAGTGTTTTAATGATCTCGCTAACTATTCTATTTGAATATAACATTGCTTCTATCTTTTCTTTATCTGAAACAGCATTACACTCTATAACGATATACTCTGATACAATATTTACATTAATTTGAAATAAATTATCGTTATTGTACTTGTTAATTGCTATCCATTGAAGAGTTAAAGCGGTTTCTTTTTTAATTAAACCAAACCATCTTAAATCACCAAACCATTTTCCAATTAAACGATTTACTATTAATTCAATACTATTTTTAATTGGAATTCGTATTTGAATTAATTGATTAAATCTTTTTTTTGCTTTTTTTGCTTCAAATAATTCTGGATCTTCTTCTTCTTCAATTTGACTCTTTTCAAATAAATCTTTTGATAAAGGCATATTTTTTTTAATTAGTTTGTATCCTGCAGGTGATTTTTCAATCAGTTCTAAATATCCAAGTCTTTTTAATGCTCTTGCAAGACTCTGTTGATGAATATCGAGTTTTCTCTGTATAGCTTTAAAGGAATAAGTTGAACATATTTCTTCATTCAATAACGACAGAATTTTCTTGTCGTTATTATGAAGATCATTAATAGATACAGGATATGAATCATCATCGGGGCCTAGCTGATACTGTAACCGTTGCAATGATGGTTGATAATTGTCGTTTATCATAATTGTTGTTTGATTTTCATTTTGATCATCATGTTGTATTAAATTAAATAAACTGCGAAAATTCCTGTTACTCTTCTCAATAATCCTTGGTATCATCAATTTTGATGTTTGCATATTTTTATTCATGTCGTAATTCCATAATTACGATATAATTATAAGAGTTGATGTAAAACTTTCCTTCATATAATTATCAAATTCACTATCGGATAATTTTTTTGCCAATTCCATAAGAAAAACTGCAACAGTTCCTACTAAATACTTTATTTTTAGATTTTTAACATTATTGCATTTAAAATTATAAAAGATAATATAATGATAATAAGCCCATTAATGAATATAATTACAATCCAAAATTTTGTGTATTAAAATTATAATCATCAATTTTTTGAAGAAGGAAACTAAAATTGAAGAATATTCACTTAATTTCAAATATAGATGGAATAAATAATAACCGATGAACAACAATTGAATGAAATTGTAGATGTGAGAAAATATATGGACTGTAAACTAATAAATACTATTACTAAAATTATAATAAAAAATTTAACTGAGAATGAAATTTCTAAAGTAGTAAATTTGCAAAAAGAATCTTTTGCAGATATGGCAATTTACAGTGTAACTTGGTCTGATTTTTCTCTTAGGAATCATATTCGTATATTTCCTCAAGGTCAGTTGTATGCAGAATTTAATGGAAGATTGGTTGGTTCATGTAGTAGTCTGATTGTATCTTTAAAGACCGATTATGAAGATCATACATGGAGCGATATTACAGAGTATGGATCATTTTCAAATCACAACCCAGATGGCGATAGTTTGTACGGGGCAGATATATCTGTTCATCCTGAATTTCGCCATAAAGGTATTGCGACAATGCTGTATAATGCAAGGAGAGATTTAGCGATAAAACTAAATTTACGTAGAATAATAGCCGGTGGACGATTGTTTGACTACTATAAATATGCGAACATAATGTCAGCAGAGGAATATGCAAATAAAGTAGTAAATGGAGAACTTGAAGATCCGGTTTTATCTTTTCAATTAAAAAACGGATTCAAATTCATTAAAATCCTTTCAAATTATCTTTATGATAAACGATCTTTAAATTATGCTAGTTTTGTAGAATGGTTAAACCCAAATTACAAAGTTTAACGTGAATATATAAAATGTCAATTATAGATTGTCATATCCATCTCAATATATATAATGAAATAAATAAAACTGAAGAAAAGATTCTATCCTTACAAGAAAGACTTGATACACTACTTGAGACTATGGAAAATAACAATATTGTGTATTCTCTTTTACTATCATCTTACAAAGTTGATGTAAACAGACCATCAACAGCCCAAATTATCGATATTGTGGATAAAAATGATATTAAAAATAAAATAGGGGTAGTAGCAGGATATACGATTGATAATCATACTCAAGAGGATTTAAAAAATTATAGACAATGGTTAAAAGATGATATTATTAAAGGTATAAAACTCTATTGTGGATATGAACATCATTATCCATATGATGAAAGGTACCAAATAGTCTATGATATGTGCATTGAATTTGGTTGTCCACTGATGATTCATACAGGAGACGCATTTTCGCATCGAGCCAAGATAAAATATTCTCACCCATTGAATGTGGATGATGTAGCTGTTGATAATCCTGAGTTAAAAATAGTTATGTGTCACATAGGTAATCCATGGATAACCGATTGTCAAGAAATATTGTATAAAAATAAAAATGTATATGCAGATATTTCAGGTTTGATCGTTGGAGACTTTACTTTGTCCGGTGAAATACACTATACAAATAAAATAAAAGAGATATTAAATTATGTGGATAGTCCACATCATTTATTGTATGGAAGCGACTGGCCGATTTCCAACATGAAATCATATACTAACCTTGTCCAAAAACTTGAACTTGATAAAGAATCTTTTGATCTTTTAATGTTTAAGAATGCAAAAGGTATTTTTAAAATAACTGTTTAATACGTTGAACGGAACAATCTTAGTATCAATACATTTTTAAAACCTCTACTGATTCATCTGTTAGATTCAATAAACTATGGCATTTTCGACAAAACATGCAACTAAAAATACCAAAAAAGGCAAAACAATACTAAAACTCGAAATCCCAATAAAATTAATCAATAATTTGGGAAAAAGGGGAATTTTTTTACACTATATATCTCTGTAAAATTATAGGTTTCAATAAGAGTTTTTTAATAACTATGAAAATGGACTCGGGTTCTCAGGATTAGAAAATTTTTCCAATTTTATATGGATTAAATTTTATATTCCAATTATTAGAACATTGGTTAATAGGTATATCATTGTAGATTGATATAAAATATGGTAACTAAAAAGATAATAATGAATGTATATTTGTACAACCGCTTAAAAATAATACACAATTCAGATTGAAGTAGTTTATGAGTAAATATCTCTAATGAGAACATGAAACTACAAAAAAAGAAAATAGAGTATGGGAAATTACTGTTAATATATTCTTTTTGATGCGAAATCTAGGAAGAGTATGAATACCGCATATGGATTCAAGAAGGCATTAAATTATATAAATAAATCGACATCTCCAATATGATTTAAACAAAATATTTGGTAGAATGAATAAAAATTGGTACAAAATAGATAATGAATTAGCAGAGCTGGGATCATAATTCGTTTTATTATAATCTAAATATCATTTCTAAATCGATTAACAGCCTATCAGATACTTGATTCTTCTCGGATTATCCTTCTTTTGTATCTTGCAGTTGTAATAAACAAGTATCTGATAAAGTAATACAGATAATAATATAATACCACATACATTATCATATCCTCTTGCAGGTACCGGATCTATTCTAAAGATGGATTTGATGTGTTCGATCAGTGGTTCTATAGATGTACCTCTTTTTGAATAGATTACCTGTCCCAGTGCTGATTCATAGAAATCAATCAGATCCAGTCTTTCCTTAGGTGTATTTCTTATCTATCTATGTACAGGACATACAAGCTGAAATCCCATATTCATGCTTAATTCATACAGAGCATGATCATCGTATCCGTGGTCTGCTACCATGTGATGTGTTTTCTTTATTGTTTCATGGAGATAGACCTGATGATGCCAGTACTACTGGATAAACCTGATTATCTGGTACGTTGGCTGTCGTAACATCGGCTGATAGAGGTACAACTACTGAATCAATATTTGATACCATATGCAGTTTGTATCCAAATATCCATCCCCTAGTATGACTAAAACCCCATCTGGCATCTGTATCAATACCTGAACAAGGTACTATATTCCTTTTTTCATGGATGACGCGTGCCATAATTTATCTTTGTAGCTTTGAGAAGGGTGCTGTCCTATTCCAAGGATATATGGTTTGACCATATCTTCTGAAACAAACAGATTTCCCATTGTTGTTATCCTTTCTTTGATATCGATAGAAATGGTTTTTAACCGTCTATCAAAGGTTCGTCTACTTGGTAAGTATGATTCAGATAATCCACAAGCTTTCATTACTCTTCTGTTATATGGTAAGTCGATTGAAAGATAGTGATGTAATGTTCTATTGGAATCAAGTCTAAACCAGATACGTACAATAAAACATCGCAGGATTATGGTGGTAGAGTATACATAAGGTCTGCCTCTATGACGATGTTTATTGATAGAATTACATGACAAATCAATTAACCCGATCAGAAACAAAATGCCAATTAGAATGCATGATAAATTAATTACTGCTAGCCTTCTGTCAGACAATATGTCTTTCAATCAAAATACTATACTTTATGAGACTAGCTTTATTTGTTATGAATTATGACCCAGGCTCAATTAGTTGGAATCATAGAAAAGGGTAAAAAGGTAAAAAGAAAAATAAGGATATGTTAAAACAGTATTGGCATTATTTATGTTTGCGATGAAGATTTTAATATTTATATCATCATAATCATCAAAAAATTCTTATTAAGAATATTTTTTATTCTTTTTATTATTTATTTTCATTTAATTAACCATTACCATTTCATTTGAAAAAATTTTTAAATAAATCTGAAAAGAAATTGCCTGAATTATTATTTGCAGAAGTAGTGTAAGTTGGTAATTGAATATTAAATGAAGCTAAAGCAAAACCTGAATTATTTTTGTATAGTTGTACAATAATTTTATTTTGTAAATTATTTTGAAAAATATAATTTACAAAAAACTTCCCTTCAGATACTTTTAGATTGCCAAATTTATATAATCCACCCACGTTATCTAATATGGTGACAAAAGCTGTTATGTTTTTATCATATTCTGAACCATTTAAATGAGTTATATAAAATAACATTTTTGTTTGGTAATAAATTATGGGAATTTTTGGTTCAAATTGCATAGTTATATTCAGGTCTGCTGATTTACTAACCCAGGAATAAACATAATTGCTAGTATTATTTTTTGTATATTGGGAATAAATTATGTTATAATTGGAAACAAAAAAACATGAATTTATCATTAGACCTAAAATCAAAATTAACTGTCTCGATTTTATTTTCAATTTTTCCAATAGTTGACATCTTTTATATTACCTTAAAAACTTGATTATTTTCTTTTTTAAAAGATCCTATTTTTTTACTATTTATGTTATTATAATAATATGCCCTGTTCACTTAACAATAAATCTATAGCTCGAAGGTGTTCCATCTCCTTTATGAACTCTAGAAATAGAACACCTTCAGAATACATACAATGTGGTTTGTATTTTTATTTTTCAGGTCTTTCTTTAAGGAGATCATCTGAAAGACTATCATCGCATTTTATCAAAAGAAATCATGTTTCTATTTGGAACTGGATATAAAAATATAATCCACAAAAAATATCCGCCCTAAGAAAAAGAAAATCTCTCGGAGTATTCTTGTATACAAAAAGATGAGACGATAATTAAAGTCGGATCAGAATACATTTGGATATGGGGTTTGCTACTATCGAACTTGAAAGTAAAGAAATCCTCAGAATAATAGATCTCTTGCATAATTAGAAACAATCTACACTTTCATAGTATGATACTATTTAGTTTCTATGATTGGTTTATTATTCTATAGTTTACCAGACCTGCAACTATATCTGATATCTTATTGTATTTTCTTAATTTGTTCCTAAAGATATCGCTCATAATCCTGTACTTTTTTAATCTACTGATGGTATGTTCCACTATTATCCTCTTCTTGGAATGGATTTTGTTATACTCTTTTTCTTCCTCAGATAACTCTTGTTGGTTTCTATTTTTTTTATGCGGCAGTGCCGATAGTTGTTCTGGGAAATCCTTTTCTACACCAAGATATCCAAGGTCAATCACATTAACAACTTGTTTTGAGGGAGTAACAGGATGATTCCTCTTATAAACATCATAATCATGTCTCCTTCCTTTCTTATGATTTGTTTTATGAATGATATAACCACGATTGTTAACCATAAGCTGATTCTTTACAGTATGTCTTTTCTTCTTGCCTGAATAGTAATTTTCCTTCTTTCTTTATCGACAGGTCTAGGAATCTGCTGTTCGGTACAATCGGTAAAAGCAAGAAAGCCTGGAAAATATTTCTCTACTTCCTCTGGTTTTCAGCCTCTTTGTTATTTTGTATATCTTTTGTGGAATTGGCATACATTCTCTTATCAAACTCTCAATCTTTTGAATGTCTCTACAGATGTTGCTCTGATCCAAATCAAATAAAAAACCAGCTAAAGTGTAAGTAATGTAAAGGCGATAATAGACTAAAAGCATTACAAATCTATCTCTTACATCCAGTTTGAAATGTCTACCTGCACCAATCTTTCTTTTTCTATTTAGTCTTTTAGATAAACGCTTTATCTCATGTTTGTTATATCTTTTTGTTATCTCTTTATTGTAAATATCATCAAATTCTTGTAATGTAAGGCCGGTAAATGATTTAAAAAGTAATGGTTTTTTGGATAACCTGTCATATGAAAGCAAAGAGGAACAAATGGATGAAAACTGATGGTCATAAAGTCGTTTGCCGCTAATTATGCAAGAGATCTAATCTTTACAAATGCTCCTCTCTCATGTGCCAATCAAATAATGAAGATAGTGGTGAATTAAATTCTGATTTGATAATGATTTTTTCAATAAAATAAATATAAAGAATGATGTAAATAAATTCAAGGATATAAAAGTAAAGATTATTATATTTAATAAAAATATAATTTTGATATCGATATTTTGATATATTTATAAATAAAAATTTTATTTTGATTATCCATATCTTCATGACAACTCCAATTGTATATTAAGTGAAAGTATGCCGCAAAGTGATATGTTTTCTTCGACAGTAGGAGGTGAAATTTTAAACACATATTCTAGTTTTTCAATAATTACATGTAGTATCATAATCAATTTGAGACTGTTTTATTTTGCTATCTAAAAAATTTATAATGGCTTTGAATATCTAGAATTGATAACATATTCTCTATATTGTTTTATAACTTTTTTATTAATTCAGAAGGATTATATAGTATCTGAAAAATTTGTGAAAAATTAGATTCCTGATTATTAATTTAATCCATTTTTTTGCCTAATAACTCTAAATTGGTCTTGATAAGACATTTGATAAATCTTGGTTTGCATAAAAATGCAATTTGAACTGTTAGGTAGGTGAATATACAA
>CAWISD010000094.1:0-9381 GCA_963838615.1 uncultured Nitrososphaeraceae archaeon | reverse complement strand
ATATTTAATAAACAATGCATAGTCTTATCTTTTCCTTAACTTTACCGAGCCGCCTCGAACTATATTTCCACTTAAATCCTCAATTCTTTATATTTTCTCTTTAAAAGATAAAGTCAAGGTTTCCTGCAAAAACAACATTCTTGATTCAAATACAAATTGATATTGTCGGTTGTGATTTGCGTACATGATAAAAAAGAAATATAGGTATTGGTATCGTTTTTCTATATAAATAATATCGATGAATGTTATGTAAAGATATACCGAAAATTAAAAGATGAATAAATAACAGAATTACATAAAGAGAATATGTTAAGAAATTGTAATATTGTATAAATCTAATAATGTTTTGAACATAATGATTTCAGTAACAAAAAAACAAACATCTTTAGCATTAGTTGTAGTTGCATTTGCAACAATAATGATTGCAGGTACTATCGCATCTTCAGGCAGCGCCTTTGCATGGAGAGAAAGACACCACTTTGACCACTTTGGCCACTTTGACACTTTAACCACTTTGGCCACTTCAATCACCACGGCAAAAAATCTCACACTGACCAAAGCATAGGCCAAGGATGTGTTCAACCAAGCCGTTCAACTGTATTAACCTTGGTGCAGTATCACCTATATTCAGCTTCAGGTAACAATGTTGATGTATGTGCAAACCTCAATTTTGCAGGCAATGCAGCAGCAACTGACCAAAGCGGCAGCCGTTAATCAAAACAATAGTTAAAACACAAAAAGTATCCCAAAAAGATATCCCTTTTTATTTTTTTCAGCTTTCAAGATTATATGATTAGATTATTCGATTCAAAATATGTTTAACATTTTATTTTCATACTCTTTATCCTTGGTGCATAGCATTTAGTAAAGAAAGATGCGTAATTATATCAAAACTGATCTTTACTATTTTAATTTATATACGATTGAGTTGTTTTATCAAAGTTTTTTATGATTTCAAATGTGTTCTCAAATTTATTTGTTTGATATAGTTGCAATTCTGGAAATACTTTCCAGGGTTCATCTCTAGCAATTATTGATGCAAAATGATTTTCACCCAGAAAAGAGCTACATAGATCATATGTCATTTGTCTTACCCGTATTTCATCCATTATTCCAAAGCTATGAAGATATTCATGGGAAAGTACCATAAACAAATATGCATTATATTCCAATAGAGATTTTTTTGATTTTATTATATCAAGTATACGCTTATTTACTATAATCATATTCGAACCCAATATATGATAAGCGCCCAATTGTGTCGGCAGCACCTGCAATACCAAACTTAATCCAGCTCTGTGCATTTTAAATTTTTTATCAATGGTAGATTTTACCAATTCAAAAGTTTCATTATAGTCTTTTACATGTAATAACTTGCTCTGATAATAATGTTGTTGTTGGTTTTCAATAGATGAAATAAATGGAGTTTTATGGGGATTATCTTTATTATTAAAAATATTGTCTTTCATATGTTTATTTTTACTTGTTAATATATGTATACGAAACACACCTATTAATTTATCGTATAATAAAATTCAAATAAATCCAGATTAAAACTGCAAACTATTGGATAATTTTGGATGCTTTTATTAAACATCTCAAAATATAATAAATTAAATTTAATGTTTTCAACCTTTTTCTTGATTTATATCTAATATTTAAAACGTTTGATTCAAACAACAATCTAAACTTAAACCATTAAAAAAGCGCTTTGGTCATTCAAGATAAGCATCGAATTCTTATTGTAAATGATTCTATAATATATATCAAAAGGATTGTTCTTTATCTGGAAAAATGTTTCCAGGAACAAGATAACCTGAATAAATGACCCAATTAAATTAAGATATTAATTTCTTTATTATGATATTCTACAAAAAGATTAAGCCAATTCTTTACATGTTTTAATTTACACATCCTTTTTTCGACAAGGAAATTAGTCGTCAAAGCATTCATTAGTCCTGTCCTTTAGATATTGCATTGTCATTTCAATAATGCTTTTTTCATTCTTGTATACAATAGAATGAATATGGTGATCTATATTTAGGAAACTGCATGTTTGGGTGGGGTACCAAGTACCGCCATCTCTGTTGAAACAGGATGTTGACCATATTATTCTACAATAGGTGATAAAAAACGATCTCTGCTACAAAAAACATATTTCGTTCTTTGTGGGATATATTTAATCTGAGGATTTCTTTGTTTTCAGGTTCAATAGCAACCCAAAGCCAAATGTATTCAGGACCAACCTTGACGATAGTTCCATCAAGAATGTATTCATCAATTTTCTTTTTCTTCTTTGTTAATATATTTTCTTTGGTTTGTACTTTTGTATCCACTTCCAACAGATTGAAACATGACTTATTCTAAAAACAATCATTTCAAAGCTTTTGTAGCATTTCTAAATGACAAACCTAAAAAGTCACAAATATATTCCATATCCAATAAACTGTGAAGGTGTTCTGTTTCTGGAATCTATAAAAGAGATCGAATATCTTCAAACTATATGTTTTTCTCAAGTTAACAGTGCCAAATAAAAAAATCAGATACTATAAAAACATTAACCAATCTCCATAAAAAACAATCGACTTTACCTTAAATCTCAATTGAAGTAGGAATACATTTGAGAATCTTATCATTTATGAATTTAAATTGATGGGCAATCGACAAAACTAAATTGTCTCCATTTGGTGGTCCTATTATTTGTAAACCTACGGGCAGACGGTCTTTTCTAGTTAACCCTAATGGAATACTAACCGCAGGAAAACCAATACTGTTGAATATAATAGTATTTCTAAGCAAGGCTTCACGAATGTTTATCAAAAAACCTTTATTAACAATTACTGAATCTTCATTCAATTTTGGAGCAGGAATAACAGTTGTTGGAACAATAATTACATCTACCTTGTGTCTTAATAATAACAAAAATTCTTTTCTAATTTCTTTTATAATGCGCATTGAGTGAATGTAATCCATTGCACGCACTTTTGTCCCTTCTACTAACATGTTTTTTACCTCTTTGCTATAATCATTTCCTCTCGAGTTTACCAACACCTGATGTATATCTGAGGCCTCTGCAAGTCTAATATCTATCCAACTATTATAGTATTGTTCAGTGTTATGCAATTTGAATTTCTTAACCTTAATTTTACAGAGTGATACACTTTCTTTCAAAATTATAAAAAATCTCCTCCACATCTGCATCTAAAAAGTCAAAGAAATAATTTTCAGGAATTCCTAAAACAATTTTTTTATTTTTAAAATTTTCAAGGTTCATAAATAAAGATCTCTTTTTGTTCTCCTTATTTTTATTCAAACTATTTTTTTTACATAAAAATTCTAATACTATGGATGCATCCTCTACACTTTTCGTAATACAACCCACGTGATCCAATGAAGGTGATAAAGGAAAAACTTTCTTTTTGCTAACCAAATTATAGGTGGGCTTTAGACCAACTACACCACAAAGAGCTGAAGGAACTCTAATAGAACCACCAGTATCAGTTCCCAAGGAGAACAAGGTCATACCAGTTGCAACTGCAACTGCTGAACCTCCACTAGACCCACCAGATATTCGTCTGGAGTCCCAAGGATTTTTAGAATCGCCATAAAATGGATTTTTTCCTGTTATTCCAGATGCAAACTCATTAAGATTATTACAACCAATCAAAATTGCCCCCGCGTTCTTCATTCTTTTTACAGAATTTGCATCTACTTTTGAAATATAGTTAGTAAAGATTTTTGAGCCAGCGGTAAATCTGATGCCTCTAGCATAAAACATATCCTTTATTGAAAAGGGTATGCCGTGTAACGGGCTAATATAGTTGCCTTTTTTTATTTCTTTTTCAGAGATTTCGGCTTGATTGTAAATTTGTTGTTCATTTACAATAGTTATAAATGAATTAAGTATCGGATTTAATTTTTTTATTCTTCTTAAGCAAATATCAACTAAATCCACAGGCGAGATGTCACCTGTCTCTATTCTTTGAGCAATTTGATTAATTGAAAATAGTGATGATGAGAGTTTGCTTTTTTTTACCAATTATTTTATTCATTACAACTATTAATTAATCTTATATACTCATCTTATCCTCATTAAAAAAAGAATACTATGTTTATATTATCAAAAAATCTTTTTTGGATATTTATAATATTTGATGTTTTCTAAAAATAGATGATAAATGATAATGTAAATCCTATGAATTACTTTGAGCATGTCACATAACTTTTTGTTGGGTTGTGTATCGAAACTCCGCCTTCCTTTATCTTCCACTCATTAGCTGTTTTTACGGCTTCGATTACACAGGATGATATTGTTCCACTACCCTTATTTACCTGACTTGTCATTAGATTACCATTAAAATTTGCATGATTTAGCCCCAATACATGTCCAAATTCATGTTTGGCAACTAGTTCTATTTCTGCAGGACTAAATTGACGATTAAAAGATTTTTTTGATAATGTGACATAAGATTTTCTAATGAATCCATTAGCATCAATAGAATTTACTGTTTTTCCTGCAACCTTTTTACCATCATTTGTAAAAGAAATAATGATATTTCCATCACTATTAGTTTTCTTAAATTCTAAATCCCTAAGGTTTTTATTCCAAGAATCTATTGCCTTTTTTACTGCATTGTCTACTTTCTTATCTCCTCCATTAAATGAATATGTTAGAATACCTCCTTTCATCTCTATACCCCAGGTACAACATATGGGAATTATATTTTTATTTACAAAACTATTTTTTATTTGATTTTTTGCAAAAGATAAATCTACATAATTATTTAAAAGAGTACATATTATCAAAAATATGGCAGAAATACTCATTAATTTCACCAACATATTCATAATATATTTTTATTATTAGTGCACTATTTGAATTAATTCATTTAAACCAATCAATTCAAACATGCGGGGGTTTATTAATATTTACAATTAATTCCACTACAATTTAACAATATATTGGGTTTTTAATAGACTATTGATAGTTAATAAAACTTGAAAAAATAATTTATAAAAGATATTTACATTCTCTGGGTATAATACATGATCCAATAATTGTTGGAATTGTGAATGAATTATATTACAATAGATATTTATTGAAATATAAATGTACTTTTAAAACTTGTATTATTTGTCACCCTTTTAACGGGGAACAATAGTACTATTTGTGGAACTTATAGTTTTCTATACTGCTCAAATTTAGTTGGCTTTTTATAAATGATAAAAATTGAATTAAAATTTGATATTCATTCCCACTTTTTATCAAAATATAGTGTAATACTATTTGTAAGAACTCATGATGGTTAAAAAGATGCTCAACCAAGTATAAGGAATGGACAAAACTGAAAAACTCACAATAACAATACCATCTTCAAGTTCTGTTCATTACTAAAAGTGGATCATTCTTTAGTACATAATCACAAAATACGCCATATATGTTTTAATTGTAAGGGAGGGAAACATATGAGTATTATATTGCTTATAGGATTTGGGCTTTAAATGACAACTAAAAATGACCGTATTATTTTTTTGACCCTCGATTGAAATATCTATGGACTTTATATGATAACAGTAACCGAAAATGCGTTAAAAATATGGATATGGTGGATTTTTCTCTGTAAATGTATCAATATACAATTTGTATCATGGGGTGGTGGCTTATTATATGCTTTTGATAATCAATAATACTTTCCCTGTAGAAGATAAAATAGAATATAATCTTGTTTTGAAGAAATGTTATCTGGATATTGCAGTTTAATAGTATATCTCTATTATTATACTACCCATACATTAATCCTTGATCCGTCATAGATCCCTGATCTCGTTGCTGCTGTTCTGATTTTATTATTTGCTCTAATTGTTTTTTTAAAATTTGTCCTTGTTCTTTTAATTGAGTTGGATTTATTTTTAAATTTTCATTCTTTATTATGCTATTATATGATTCAATTAAAATTGCTGCCCCTTCAGGATCTGGAATGCCGCTTGAAGATGGAACAAGAATTGCAGCACAAGGAATCTGATAAGATAAACATGCCGATAATAATCCTCCAGCAATTCCTCCGATAAATGTGGTATACTTTTTACTTGAATCTCCGATAGCATCCCTATTAAAATTACTTGGCTTATCTGGGTGGTTAGTGGATAGCGAGCCATTATCTTTATTATTGTTATTATGGATATTTTTTATATTCTCATCCATTTCGGTACTGCCTAATATAATAGTCTGTCTCTCTGATCTGGGAATGCCTTGTACAGCAATGCCGTCTAGCACAAGAACCTCTTGAATAGCGTTTTTTATGGCCCAATCCATCACTGTATTGAGCACAGAATGGATGCCATTTATCATTATAGGTGCTTCACATACAATAACACAAACATTTCCTTCTTCATTTGCATATAAACGAAATGGGTGCCTAAGCTTTCCATCTACATATATTACACCGGGAGAAATATATTCGGATTCAACACATGCAATTTGATGCATATTTAATTTTTCGATTATATAACTTGTGCTTATAGATCCTACAAGTCCAGGACCTGGAAATCCTGCAATAAGAATTGATTTGTTTTTTTGTAAATTATTTATATCAGATATTGTTCTGATAGTTGTTGATGATATCGAGTTTATTATGTACAATTACCTCCGATATTCTAGATATGGTCAAAATAGTTAATAACACTTCTTTGTATTGATAAAAATGATGTCAATTTTATTGACTGATAAGATATAAATCGATACATTGTTGATAGGGCCCTATTAACTTAAGATATTATTTCTTTTGTTGTAATACTCTACAAATAG
The DNA here is from genome assembly GCA_963838615.1 of uncultured Nitrososphaeraceae archaeon. Classification (GTDB taxonomy): domain Archaea; phylum Thermoproteota; class Nitrososphaeria; order Nitrososphaerales; family Nitrososphaeraceae; genus Nitrosocosmicus. The sequence continues at coordinate 2,576 of CAWISD010000094.1, read as the reverse complement.
GTTCAACCAATTAATCATATGTTTATTTACATTTCTTCTTTCTACCAGGAAAGTAATCATCGAAGCTTTCCGTTCTATCCTTTATGTACTGCATTGTTCTTTCAATTATGTTTTTTTCAAACCCCTATATACAAAAAATGTAAACGATGGTTTATTTTCAAAAACCTACAATCTTGTGGATACCATGTACCACCCTGTCTGATGAAACAGAATGTATTCCATACTTGTTTACCACATGAGACAGAAATCGTTCGGCTACCACAAACATGTTTTTTGTTCTTTTGATATATCGACTGCAAGGATTTCTTTATACTTTGGTTCAATAACAACCCATCAAAGCCATATTAATTCAGAAGAACCTGCCTTTATAGCTGTTTCATCTTTTTGTATACAAGAGTATTCTTTAATTTCTTTCTTGTGAGAAAATCTCCTTGGCTTGTACTTTTGAATCCAGTGCCAGATTGAGACATGGCTTATTTTTATTATGTGTAAAAATGATAACGCTTTGGAAGTGTTCCTAAACGATAAACCTAAAAATTGTAAAAATGTAATCCATATCCAATAATTTTTGAGGATGTTCTATTTCTAGCAGACATGACAATATATATGGTCATTCTAAAAACTGATAGGTTTTTCCTTAAGTTAACAGAGCCGTTGATAGGCTATATTAGAATATATATCTCAAACAAAGATTTGACCGAAACTTTTTAATGAATGATTTATTTTGTTAAAAACTATGTTGTTTATTTTAGAATTTGGTGATGCCATTTTAACTTCTAGAAAACAAAATTCAATTACTGAACGGAGGAGGATGTTTGTAGTAATGTTACTCATAATTGGTAATATATATCTTTATGTTCCTTAAATTCAGAATCGAAGATAATACTCGTACATACAAATTCGTGTTATTGGGGTTTATATTGCTTGGCTATTCCTTTTGTGATGGAAACTACGATAGATATGATAGATCAACACTTTGTGTTTGCTAAACTCTCTGACTGACAACTGAACCTATTAATTTTAATGATACTATTAAATACTTTTTTCAATTATTTTATTTGTGATCACATGCTATTTATCACGCGGAATTTAAGTGCTTGCAAAGCAAGAACAAAACAGGGATTTGATAGAGTTCAAAGGGATGTCTGCCATGCAACCCGATTTAAAAATGATGAAAACTAATATTTTAAGAATTGAAATAAGTTGCTAAAGATTTAGATTAAATTGCTGCAATATGAGAAGTAGAAATACAATGCCCAGCATTTAATGATAACGTCTTTCTGATTTTTTGATTGGATAATCATTAGCACTCATGTCCCGTATACGCATTAGACCATCGTCATCAAATTCCCAATGCTCATTGCCATGAGTTCGCATCCATTGAGTAGATTATTAGCATCTCTCCATTCATATTCAAACCATACGGAAATACGATTTTTAGTATAACACCAGAGCTCTTTCATTAGATGGTAGTCTAACTCTTTTGACCATTTTCTTCTAAGAAACTCTACAATTGCATCTCACCGTTAAAAAACTCTGTTTGGTTACGCCAGTGTGAATCTATAGTATATGCTTGTGCTACGAGTTCTGGATTACGAGTATTCCAAGCATATATGATAATTATAATGATAAATTGTTTAGCATACTTGTGCTAATTGGTATAATGTTTATTAAAAGAAATATCTTCTAGAATGGAGTTTTGTCTTTGTAAGGATTATTCAAGTTTATAATTTAAGAAATGTATCACTTTTTTGAACGGTTTTTTAATTGATATGAATTTTTATATTTTTTAATGTATTTTATATGAAAAAACAAAATAAAAAGGGATATCTTTTTGGGATACTTTTTGTGTTTTAACTATTGTTTTGATTAACGGCTGCCGCTTTGGTCAGTTGCTGCTGCATTACCACCGAGGTTAGCATTTACACAAACTGGAACGTTGTTACCTGAAAGTAAAACCGGTGAACCTGTACCAGTTATATCTACTGAGCTGGTGGGTTGAACACATCCTTGGCTTATGCTTTGGTCAGTGTGAGATACTTTGCCGTGGTGATTGGAGTGGTTAAAGTGGTTAAAGTGATTGAATTCAAAGTGGCTAAAGTGATTGTGATGATGTCTTTCTCTCCATGCAAAGGCGCTGCCTGAAGATGCGATAGTACCTGCAATCATTATTGTTGCAAATGCAACTACAACTAATGCTAAAGATGTCTGTTTTTTTGTTACTGAAATCATTATGTTCAAAACATTATTAGATTTATACAATATTACAATTTCTTAACATATTCTCTTTATGTAATTCTGTTATTTATTCATCTTTTAATTTTCGGTATATCTTTACATAACATTCATCGATATTATTTAAATAGTATAGACGAATACCAATTATTTCTTTTCTAATGATTACGCAAATCACAACCGATAATATCAATTTGATTTGAATCAAGAATATTGTTTTTGCAGGAAACCTTGACTTTATCTATCGTATAGATATAGTATATGGTTACCTTGTTTATTTGATTGAATCTATATCGTTTCCTATTTTTTCTTCTCTACCTGATTTAACTTAAATAATTTAT
>CAWISD010000093.1:0-29490 GCA_963838615.1 uncultured Nitrososphaeraceae archaeon | reverse complement strand
GAATACCTACAATTGAATTAAAATAGTATACCTTTTGTAAACTAGATTAAATGGAGATAGATTTGTATATTGTAACTTTTTGTTTTCCAAAGTCTAAACTTATTTGTGAATCGATTTAGATCTCTGTTAGTTTGCAAATAGGTTATAGTTTATGGAAATTTAACTAATTTTAACTTTTTAAATATTTAATGAAAATTATTTCTACTTTTAACATGATTGTCACCCTGGCCAAAAATCAGAACTACAAAAATTTTCTTTTTCCTAGTTGATATTTACTATTAATTGTTAGATATTTTATTCTTTTTACAAAGAGGATTATACTTCAACAAGAAAATAATTATATTATTATACTATCTCCAAGTTATATGTAATAGAATAAAAAACAATTCTTGTTATCATGGCAGGTATTCATATTTTTATTTTATTTCTTTCATGTAATTTAACAATAATTCATTATATTATACCAATTAGTATAAGTCGACTAAATCAAATACACAGTGATATCTTTTCTCCATCAGAAATAAAAGCAGTTTAACGAAGATTATGTTTTATTACAATACTTTTCGATGATAGAATTATTTAGCGTACTTTTACTATTGGTATGATCTCTTGCTTAATTAGAAACAATCTACTCTTTGAAGTATGCTAATTTCTATTCTCTATAAACGTTGATTCATTGTATAGTTTACCAGTCCTGCTACAATATCTGATATTCTATTGTACTTTCTCAATTTGTTTCTGAAACTATCATTCATAATCCTGTACTTTTTAAATCTACAGATAGTATGCTCTATCACTATTCTCTTTAGAGTGGATTTTGTTGTAATCTTATTCTTCTTGGGATATATATTGTTGGTTTCTCTTCTTTTTACATGGTAAGGCAGATGATAGTTGTTCTGGGAAACCCTTTTCTACTCTAAGATATCCCAGATTAATCACATTAACAACTTGCTTTGGAGTACATGGATGACTCTTCTTATAAACGTCATAATCATGTTTTCTTCCTTTCTTCTTCCTTGCTTTGTGAAGGATATAACTCCTATTGTTAACCATAATCTGGTTCTTTACTGTAGTATGTCTTTTCTTTTTGCCTTAAGAATAATATATTTTCCTTCTATCCTTATCTATTGGTCTTGGAATCTGCTATTGTTCTGTGGAATCTATGAAAGCCACAAACTGGGGAAAGTATTGCTCGACTTCCTCTAATGTTTTAGTCTCTGTAATTTTGTATATCTTTTGTGGAATTGGTACACACTAGATCTCTTGTGTAATTACTTGGGAAACAACTTTATGACCATTAGTATATCCTCATCCTGTTCTTTCGTTGATTTCATACTATAGTTATCCAAAAAACCATTACTTTTCAAATCGTTCACCGGTATTACCGTACAGGAATTTGATGACATTTATGATAAAGAGATAACAAAAGAGATATACCAAACATGAATTAAAACGTTTATCTAAAAGAACCGACAGAAAAAGAAAGATTGGTGAAGGTAGACAATTTAAGTTGGATATTAAAAATAGATTTTTAATGATTTTGGTCTATTATCGCCTTTACATAACTTACGCTTTAGCTGGCTTTTTATTTGATTTAGATCAAAGCAACATTTGCAGAGACATTCAAAAGATTGAGCGATTGATAAGACAATGTGTACCAATTCCACAAAAGATATACAAAATAACAAAGAGGCTAAAAACTCCAGCAGAGGAAGTTGAGAAATATTTTCCAGGTATTATGGCTTTTACAGGTTAGAGAGCAGCAGATTCCAAGACCTGTTGATAAAGAAAGAAGGAAACTGTACTATTCTTTAGGTAAGAAGAAAAAGCATATTGTTAAGAACCAGCTAATGGTTAACAAACATCGTGGTTATATCATTCATAAAGCAAACCATCATAAAAAAGGAAAGAGACATGACTATACCAATTAACTTAAATATCAAAACTGCACTTTTGTCATCCGTTTATTTTCTTAATAAATCCTTTTAGTCAAGTTAATTCATTATCATCTTTATTCATTTGACTCTTACCCGAGAATCGTTTGAAAAGTTATACAGATATGAACGAGATGTAAAAACAAAAGAAAGAATGCTCCTTGTTCTCAACGTAGTTTATTTAGACAAGATATCTGCTCAGGTAGCCAGAGACCTTCATCGCAGTAAAGCTTGGGCTTCAGATTGGCTAAAAAGATATGATAAAAAAGGTATAGAAGGATTAAAAACCAGACCTAAAAGTGGTAGACCATCCAAACTATCAGAAGAGGTCGTGTACCAGATTAAGAAAGAACTAAAAGAAAGCAATCAAGGTGGACCACAAAACAAGTGGAAGAATTAATCATAAAGAAAAGCGGAATAAAATATCATTATATTCATATATACCGAATCCTTCGTAAATGGGGCTTTAAACAAAAAGTACCACGAAAAGTACATGTTAATACTGCATCCCTGGAGGAAAAAGATGCTTTCAAAAAAAGACAGAACAGATACTTGTGGATAAGCAACAGCAACAGCAACAGCAAGATGAAGAGAAAAAAGGCTTTACCATAGTATCAGTAGATGAATCATTCTTCTTTTATGATTCTCTTGTAAGGCGCGTTTGGATTGATGAGAATAAAAGACCTATAGTCAGAGTAACAGGCTCGCACAAACATTCATGCATTTTTGGAGCTGTAAGCATAGAGGAAAGAAGAATCAACTATTCAGACAGTATGATATATTCAACGGAGATACATTCCTTGATTATCTAAAGAAAATACATGCTAAATTTCCAAAATGTTATTTGTTCATGGACAAGGCATCACAACACTACAAGTCAAAGAAGGTAATACAATATTTTGAAGAAAATAAAGATACTCTGATACCGGTATATCTTCCAACTCGCATCACCTGAATTTATGGTAATGGAAGAGATTTGGAATATAGCCAAACGAGATCTGTTTGTCCTAAAATATTATTCATCATTTGCAGATTTGAAGAATAAGATATCTGTCTATTTCAGGACAAAAAGATTCAATCTTGATATGAGAAACTATCTATTAAGAGAGGTTCGCTAACATATGCTAATTGGTATATGACGTTTATAGTAGTCCATGTACTCCAAAGCAAGTTGTTAATGTGATTGATTTGGGATATCTTAGAGTAGAAAAGGGTTTCCCAGAACAACTATCATCTGCCTTACCATGCAAAAAGAAGAGAAACCAACAATATATATCCCAAGAAGAAATAGATTACAATATAATCCATTATAAGAAGAGGATAGTGGTGGAACATACTATCAGCAGATTAAAAAAGTACAGGATATTTGCAGATGTATTTAGAAACAAATTAAGAAAATATAATAGATAATCAGATATAGTATCAGGTCTGATAAACTATAGGATAATGAACCAAGGTTTACAGAAACTAAAAAATATCATATTTGATGGTGTAGATTGTTTCTAATTATGCAAGAGATCTGCTGTCTTATCATATTCAATATTCAACCTTTTGTATATCTCTGCAGACATTGCTTTGATCTAAATCAAAGAGAAAACCATCTAACGTATAGGTTATGTACAGTCGTTAGTATACTAAAAGCATTAGAAATCTATCTCTTGTATCAGCTTGAACGGTCTTCCAGCACCTGCTTTTCTTTTTCTATGTTTACCACCTTTCTTTTGGATAATCGTTGTACCTCATGTTTTCGTATCTTTTTGCTATCTTTTTATTGTAAATATCATCAAATTATTGCACTGTAAGACCGGTGAATGACTTGAAAAGCAGTGATTTTCTGGATAACCTCTTGTATGAAAGCAAAGAGAGAACAGGTTAATGAAAAGATGATGGTTATAAAGCTGTTTGCAAGTAATTATGCAAGAGATCTATTATATTAGAAATGCGTAATTACTAGAATTTATATAATTTATATATTGATATACAAATGCTGGTTAAAATAAATAGCATTAATGTGAAAAAACACCAGGTAAAGGTTACAGTGCTTGACATTGATGATTATGGAGCAATAATTGCACTGGAAAAACTAGAACTTAATCTGCCATCCGATGATAATTCCATTATTTCTACGTTGAAAAATTCTTCATATGCGGCAATTTTTACTAATGACGATAATAATACTATAATCTTGGCAAATGGTATTACATTTGATGAGCTTGACAAAGAAAAAAAGAAAACTATAGATACAGTTATGAATAAAAAATGAAAATATTTGTTCGAGAAATTTTGAATAATCCAAATATCTACATTCTTTTTATATATCTTAATTAATAATTAGAAAATGAGTAAGTTATATTTAATTAACCTTTATTTTGTTGACATTTTTCAAATTGATTATCTTTTATGACATAAAAATAATTTTACAATGGATTAATATTTCTATTGTAGTTAGAGCATAAACTAATAGTTAAAATGTATGGATATCCGTAATAAAGATAGTAAAAGAAGTGCTTTGTTGCACGATTATTTTAGTCGTTATTTGCTAACGTTTTATTGACAGAATTATAACGGAAACAGTGAAAACTAGATTATTATTGTTCTAACTGGAGTATAGTTTTAACTATTTTTCTAATCATGCAACAAAGCTTAAAAGAAGATATATTCAAATGTTGTCTGAGAATAAAACTAGTTTTTTTGCCAGTAAGATTACCTGAGCTTAATTTAATATAAGTAAATGGTAATGATGGTTACAAAGGCAGATGGTAATTAACAATTCTACATTCAAAGATGAGCAAGAAATAGTAATAACAATAGTTAGCAAGTGAAAGAATATCTACAATAAGTATCATGACAGAGCGATCATAAATGTTTTACAAGAGTATATACCTTTATGTGTACACAGCTGTTAAGCTCATTGTGTTGGCGATATCGATAAGTAACTGATTAGTTGAAATTTCTAAAAATCTGGGATACATAACAATTTCAGTTATCTATAGCAGACGAACTTGTTCTATTGAATCTATATATCAGTGTTATATTCCTATTTGGTATGAATTTTATAAATTACCTGGAAATATTATTAATTTCTGATGTAAATTAGGTTTATTTCTAAACAGGAAATGTATTTGTAGTTACGATATGTTAATTAGAATTAAAATCCCTATCTTTAAGAACTTGGATAATTCTACCATTAACCTTCCACTCCATGATGGACATGCACCTCCTTATTTAATTCGACGGATGGTTAGACTTTCCCATTCGATATCTAAAGTAATTATAGAAGAATATGGTCAACATGAATTTTTAACGAGATTATCCGACCCATTGTGGTTTCAAGCATTTGGATGTGTACTTGGATTTGACTGGCATTCATCAGGAGTCACAACTGTAGTAACAGGCGTTTTAAAAGAATCAATTAATGAAAATGTTCATGGCATATCTATTGCAGGCGGAAAAGGAAGAAAATCGACAGAAACAAAAAATGAAATACCAAAACTTGCTGAAAAGCATTACAATTTATCATCCACGAAAATTGATAAATTGTTGTACGCTAGTAGAATGGCTGCAAAAATAGATAATGCTGCAATACAGGACAGTTACTCTTTATATCATCATGCAATTTTTTTTGATAAAGATGGAAACTGGACCGTTGTACAACAAGGAATGAATCCAAATACAAAGATGGCAAGAAGATATCATTGGATTTCCGATAATCTAAATAGCTTTGTGAACGAACCTCATGTAGGAATTATAGGCGAAAATAAAACTCCAAATACACTTAATATGACCTCAATTGATTCTATTGAAAATCAAAAAATATGTGTTGAATTGGCAAAAAGCGATATAAACAATTTGAAATCCTCTGTGTATAAAGTCGAAGAATTCACAAAAAATATCCAACCTCAAACAAATACACTAGATAGTTGGATTGCAGAACCATCGGTAATGGATAATACTACAGGTGATAGATATGAATTCGGTAATAAAAAAAGAAAGAGTCATGAATACTTGAACAATGTCGAACATTATGAAATGCCTTTTAGACTTGATTGGAAAATATTTAGGAAAACTTATGATATCCAACCTCAAAATTATGAGGATCTAATTTCAATTCCCGGAATTGGACCAGCAAGTGTAAGAGCACTTTCTCTTATAGGCGAAATAATATTTGGAACAAAAGCATCATGGCAAGATCCTGTAAAATTCAATTTTGCACACGGTGGCAAAGATGGTGTACCATATCCCGTTGCTCGTAAGACATATGATCAATCCATTAGTTATCTATCTTCTGCAATTGAAGGTGCAGAAATACAAAGAGAGGAAAAAATTGAGGCTTTGAAGAAATTATCAGAGTATTCGAACAGAATGTTCCAACAATATTGATACTAACTCCAAATATATTTGGAAAAAGTAAATATTACTCTTTAGAAAATTCCACTCGGATGTATTTTAGGACCCCATTATTAATGAAAACATTTTATTTTTTCTTTGACCTAGAAATTCTAAATATGTCCAATTTGTTATTTTGCTAAAACTCTATTAATGATACAGATAAATGGAAATTTCTTTCCTATATTGATTTTATTTTCCTATTTTATCGATCTAAAATGCTTATGATATGACCAACAATAAGAAGCAAAGGGTAAAAATACAACTACAATTCTTATTTTAATTTATCTTTTTAATGATTTCATCTCATATATTCGGAATATTCTTATGCAAAAGTATTTCACCGCAGATTAAGGGATTCACCATAAACATTATCTGCTACAAAAATGTTTGAATTATTCTTGCACTGTATAGAAAAATTAATATCAGCAAAGCATTGATCAACATTTAAATAAATTTATTATTAGACAAATAGCATTTGGTTTTAAAAATCCTGCATGTTTCAGATGATCCACTACCTGATTGGAGGGTTGAGAAATCTGCAATTAGTTTAAAAAATAAAGGAAATCAAGTATATTTTGCTGGTTTAAAACCATCGTTTATCTATAATCGTAAAATTTTTAATAAAATATTCCATTTAAATTGGAATGCCAGAACAAGATATCAAATTCCATATGAATGGTATAAGATTAAAAACCAAATCAATAAAATTCTAGATGAAATTAGACCTGATATAATACATGCGCATAATATACTGTCGGCAAGATTAGTTCAAGAGGTTGGAAAATATCCATTCATATATGATAATCATGAATATTGGTCAAAATATCTTGAAACTCCATTAGAAAATGTTTCTAATAAATCTGATATTTCTGCTAGTTTCCGCAATCCAAAAGTAATTGTTAAATCAAAGTTGGATGAGGTATTTAAAAAATATTCGACAAAAAAGTGGATAAAATGGGAATTAGATCTTGTGTCAATAATCCCTACATTGGTGCCATCAAAATCAATAGCTGTTGATCTATCCCACATGGGAAAAAAAATTTTTATATTGCCGAATTTTCCAATGAAAAGTGAATTTGAAGATATCCAGATACCAAAAAAACATACATATTTTTCTTCAGTTTATGCCGGTGTAGCTCCATATAGGGGGTCTCAGACTCCCGTTAAAAACATAGATGGATTTATCCCATTATTTGAAAAATATGATATTGGAATATTAAATATAATTGGCTGGAAATCTGATTACTCAAAGAATGTAATATACCATGGATTTCTTGATAGAAAAGAAATGATTTCAGAAATGTTAAATATCTCGGTTGGTTTGATTCCATTTAAAAAACATCCTTTTCATTATTTTATTAGTCCTAATAAAGCCTATGAATATGCTCATGCAGGTCTTTTAATTTTGTCTACGAATTCGATAAAACCCATATTTGATGAATTAAAAGATAATGTTGTTGGTTTTGAAGATTATGATGAAATGATTCATCAATTAGAATATTTTAAAGCCAAACCAGAAGAGGTATTTTCTAAAAGATTAAAGACTTTTGAATTTGCAAGAAAGCATATTTTATGGGAAAATCATGAAGAATCTATTTTTGAAGCTTATAAACTATCTTGATTTATAGAAAGGTACCTAAGAAATCCCTTCTGAGATATTCGATTGCCTATCATCATTGTAATTCACCAACAAGTCCCAATAACAAATTGCAAAGTAACATAAAACAATAAGGCTATGGACGATACAAAGATATTTAAAAATGCATCCAAAACCCATGCATAAAAGTAGATGAAAATTTTTTAATTTACACATTCATTTCCTAGATATCAAGGGGTCATCCATCCTTCCTATTTCTGTATCTGAACTATTTTCTCCATGAATTTCTTCTTGATTAAGTGATGCTGTTTGATTTACTGTATCTTTTGTTTTTTCCGTCGCATCTTTTGCAGTATCTATAACTTTATCTTTGACGTCTTTTGCTTTTCCTATAACCTTATCCATAATTCCCCCCTTTTCTATTTGATGGGTTTTTGACTTGGTTGACTTTTGAATTTTATAAGTTGAATGTTTTATATACTTTGATTTTATTACAATCGGATAATTATCGAAAATCTTTTCTTCATTGTTCTCTAAAGTAACATGTATCTTCTCCAAAGATGACGTTTTTTTATTTTCTTTTCCCTCGTCCTCTTCTTCCTTAATCTTTATCATTACATATTATTATTCATAATGATTAATATAAATAGTAAAAAAAAATTTATTTGTTAACTTTAAATTTTATTAATAATTCTATTAGAATATAAAATATTACTATTTTTAAAAATAATAAATAAATTATATTGATATATTACTATTAATATATTATTTTTATAATTGAATCTTTGGAGGATATTTAGAGCCTATCCCAAAATTATCTTTCTGTAGATGATCATACAACAGGATAACTGTACCAATCCAAGATAATTCTCTACCTTCTTCTCATACCTTGTTAATAGTTTCCTGAACCTGTTGTGCCATGAATTTGTTCGCTCTACAACCCATCTTTTTGCAGAATACTTTTTCCGATTTGAACCATGTTGTACTGTAATCTTGGACTCTTGTTCTTCTTTTTCACATCTTTTTCTCTTGGGAGGAATATGCAGTACATATCCTCGTTTGATTAGTGTATTATCATCAGGTTCGAAATTGTATGCTTTATCTAAACATAGATGTTGAAGTTTTCTTTTTCCTCTTCCTTTTGTTTTAGTTTTATATGATGGTGGTGGTCGTTTATGGATAACTGCATTATCAACCACACTTGTTACCAGTTTGATGTCATGTGTACTTGCTGAAGAAATAATTATAGATAGAGGAATTCCTTTTTTATCTGTTAAAATATGTCTTTTTGTGCCTAGTTTGCTCCTGTCGGTAGGATTATTTCCAGCAGTCATCGCCCCCCTAAAGGCGACTTTATAGATATACTATCGATGATGGATTGCCAGGTCCAGTTAATACCGATAAGGTTATCATAGACTTTCAATAGTTTTATCCATATCTTTTTGAAGATGTCAAGATTATTCCATTCCTGGAATCGACGGTCACAGGTAGAGCCAGAACCATACTCGGAAGGTAGCATCTTCCATTGGCATCCAGTTCTTAAAATGTAGAGAATACCATCTAGCGCTTTTCTGTATGGAACAATTGGTCCGACCAACTGTCTTGAGTGGTTTCTCCTTTGGAAAAATACTTTTAATCTTGTTCCATAATTCATCAGGAATCTTGAGTATGGTAGGATGTTTATTTTTCTCCTTCTTTATCCTTTCTCTTCTTTGGATACAGGACACAGTTTATCAAAAGAGGAAAAGAGTCTATAATCCTATCGAATTTTGGGATAGGCTCTTAGTTTATTTGTAACTTACTTTATCTTAATTTATTATAAAAAAGATTTAGGAATAGCTGTTCCTTTATTGTATATACATAATTATCCCATCCCTAATTCTGATATTCTCCGTCCAAAGAAAGAAGACCAAAAGATTCAAGATTTTGATCTTTCTAATCAGAATTCAACTTTGTTCCACAATCCACAAACATTGTCGGAAGCTGTAGCAGCAGTAGCATCATCAGTAGATGAAAATATAATTGTAAATCCAAAGTTAGCAAAAATTTCAATTGTTATGTTATTTTTAACTATTTCAGGATTTGTGTTATCTGAGAGCGTGCAATTTGTTTTCCATATTGTTAATAATTTTAGTCCAAGTTTTATTGCAATGGTAGGAGCTATTACTTTGTATTCTCTAAGTAAAGAACGCAAAGAGATCCTGGCAAGAGTAGACTATTCTGTTCTTGTATTTCTACTGCAATGTTTATATTTACTTCTGTCCTATGGTCTTCTGGTATTATATCTCAAATGACATCATATTTTCCTATTCCCGATAGACATGATCTAATTCAAAGTAATACCATAATATCCGCTATTAGTATATCATTAATCCAAGTATTAAGTAATGTTCCTTTTGCAGTTATATACAACAATGTATTGATAAACAACGGATTTAGTGTTTCTGATGGCAGTAGTAATAGTAGTAGTGAAATAGGTGGATATTCTAATCAGTGGATTATGCTTGCTGCTGGAAGTACTGTATCGGGTAACCCTAAAATATTAGCAGCTGCAGACTATATAATAATTATAGAAGCAGCAGAATCAAAAGATTTAAAGACTTTTTATTTTTTAGAATTTTCCAAAATTGGAGCAATAATAACGATAATAACAATCACAATTTATTATAAATTTATAGTTATGATAATTCGCTAAATATAGATTGTCTTGAGAATTCCGTGAAATTTTATCTATTATACTATAAACTACGAATAATCAGGATCTGTTCACTTAAGGCATAATTCCTTATTATGATAATCTACAAATAGATTCAACCAATTAATCACATGTTTTAGTTTACATTTCTTCTTTCTGCATGGGAAGAAATCATCGAAGCATTCTTTGGTTCTGTCTTTAATATACTGCATTGTTCTTTCAATAATGCTTTTCTCATCCTTGTATACAAAAGAATGAAGATGATGATTTAGTTTCAAGAATTTACATGCTTGGAGGATACCATGTTCCACCATCTCTGTGGAAACCGGATGTTCTCCATGTCCTTCTACAACATCTGAAATAAATCGTTCTGCAACAAACATATTTTGTTCTTTTGATATGCTTATTCCAAGGATTTCTTTGTTTTTAGGTTCAATAGCAACCCACCATAGCCAGATGTATTCGAGCCGACTTTAATTACAGTTTCATCTATAACATACTCCGAGAGATTTTCTTTTTCTTAGAGAGGATATTTTCTGAGGATTATATTTTTATATCCAGTTCCAGACGGAAACATGGTTTCTTTTGATAAAGCAATCTGATAGTCTACTATCCGCTGCTTTTCTTAAAGACAAACCTGAAAAATAAAAATAAAGACCATAACCAATATACTCTGAGGGTGTTCTGCTGTTTCTGAAAATCACAAATGAAATAGGACACCTTTAAGCTATAGACTTTCCTTAAGTGAACAGAGCCGAATAATATAATGGTTTAATTATTTTCTCATAATTATTTAAAAAAGTTTATTAGAAATTTTTAGAATAACCTTAATTCTATCAAGGTCAAATTTCTTTTTGTTATTTATTACATATTTATTTTACAAAACTAATTTCACTTTTTATAAAGAAAAATTCTTTTTTAAAGCAAATAATTGTGATAGTCTGTTTCAAAAATTAATAGAAAAGATCAATTATTTTAATTTAGTTTATTGCACATACTTAAAAACAAAATTGTTTTTATACTATAATTATATTAAAAATAAAATGAAAAATTTAGTTTGGATATTACCATTATTTTTGTTTCTTATAATGTCGACATATCCTACCATACTTAGCTCAAAATAATAAGAATAATTCAACTGGAAACGGCACACAATCCCATAATATCAATGGTAGTAGTAATAATAGCGGCGGTGGAATGTCTGCAAAATCAGTAGATATATATACTAATATCATAATACAAAGAATTTATTAGTAAATTCAACTGGAAACGGCATACAATCCCATAATATCAATGGTAGTAGTAGTAATAGTAGTTAAAATCTGCAAAATCAGTAATGATTTATATACAATATTTTCCCCTTTATGGATGGAATAAATCAAAATAATTATTAATGAACCTAAGAAAAGTGAAACATTTGGCATTATTGAAAAAGTTTATTTTCCTCAAAGTAAATGTAAAATAAACTCATTCTCTTAGATATCGTTCCAATTGAATTTTAACTATATGATTTATGTGTTATTCAAAGGTGATAAAGACAGTAATAATTTCACAAAAAATTAGGAAATGTTAAAAATTATTATTTTAAAGTTCTTCATAAATTTTTGAAATAATATCAATTCAATTATAATATTCTTAGTTTAGCAATTTGAAATTTTGTATCATATATATATTAATTTCCTACTTTAAAATCAACTATAATACAAAATTTAAGATTTGCATACGCTTTATGAGTTTTAGGAAAGAAACAAGAAATAAAGTGAATTTATACTTTATCCAAAAATAATAAATGTTTAATTTTATATCGGTCTTTATAAAAT
Organism: uncultured Nitrososphaeraceae archaeon; assembly: GCA_963838615.1. GTDB lineage: Archaea > Thermoproteota > Nitrososphaeria > Nitrososphaerales > Nitrososphaeraceae > Nitrosocosmicus. The sequence goes on along the minus strand of CAWISD010000093.1, from coordinate 17,055 downwards.
ATAATATAATGTCAGATGATAAGGATTGGATGGATAACAATAAAAATTTTGACATAGATAATTTATCTAATGTTAAAAAAATTTGGATAGTTGAATGGAACAGCAAATTTGAAAAAACATCTAATGAGGAGAGAACCAATTATCGGGAGGCATTAGAAATTTTCAATGAAAAAGCCAAAGAAGAGAAAGATACAATTTTGTATGAAATTCAAAAATCAGTTTCAGATGATAAGATTTTAAAAAAGATACCAATACTTAATACATCTAGATATGCAGAGAGAAAGAAAAATTTGAATGGTGAAAAAAAAGAACAATTGGTGAAAAAGGATGAAGTTAAAAAATCCGGATTAAAAATTAGGTTTATTATATTATTTATAATAATGGTTGCCTTGATAATTACTATATATTGGATAAATATTATTGTAATTGGTGGAACCCTCTTAAATCCTCACATAGTTTTTCACATAATAATAAGTGATATGAATATTACAACAAATAATATTTTTACTGTTTAATTCTAATTTATTTTAATTTGTTTTAAAATTTACATTTCAATTGTTCATTAAAACAGCAAGTTATAAATATACATTATAATCTACAGAAAAAATTCAATAAATCTCTAGAATAAAAGATAATGATCTTTTTCCAAATTATTTGGTGTTTTTTAATCGATTATATTGTTAAATATAAAACAACTTTCTTCAAGGAATATTTTTAAAATCGTCTCCAATTTTTAAACTCATCTTTTTTAATCAGTATAACTAAAAAATTTAAAATTAATTCATAGAATCGACAATAATATAAGAAATCATACCAAATTTTAATGTATATATGATTGATAACAGGACTAAGATATACTTTTTTTAGGTTGAGGGAATATTATATTGATTTGCTACTCTTGAGTTCTCCAATAGATTCTATTAATGGTTCCACAGATATTACATTTATTTGTGACAGGTATAGTATTTCTATCTGGAAACTTGGATACTTTTCTATGCTTCTCATCAGGTGGAAAAGCATCATAGGCTTCTCCACACTTAGGGCAAGAGAAATGTGCCATAATATCAAAATGAATAGAATTTCTATCTAAATGTTTATTTAATCTTTTCACATATTTAACAAATCAAAAGTAAAGATCATAATATAAGATAATTAACACACCCCTTTTTTCCTGATGTAGATTTCTTTTTATGGTTAATCATTAATTTGTAAAATATTTAAAATTACTAGCAATTAATTTTAAAATGGACTCGGATAGCATTTATCAAGATTTGATATTCTAATAGCCTTAAAATAAATGTATTACATATATGGTAAACACATTTTATTTTGTCCACAAGTAATTCTCTATTGTTTTAAAAATAGAAATTAAAATAACAATTAAAATAATGGAAAATATAACAGGAAAAAATTATTCAAAATTTATTTTTAAATACCGACAGATCTATAAAATATGAAATGCTTTAAAGGATCAAAACTCTTGAATATGAAATATAAAATTTAAAAATCGGTTAACATTAAATCATCTTTTCCGATTTTTATTACAAAAATTAAAAGCCCGTATGTAAAGATATCTTAATTGAATTGCATCTATTAATAAATGCAGAAAATTATACCTTTAATAAAATAATTTAAACATTATTCAATGACACGTATTATAATATTGATACATGTCGTTCAATTTTATCATTAGTTGTAACTAGTAGCTGTTGTAATGTTTGTTGATTAATATTATTATCCTTGTTTGTAGGTGGTACTGCACTGCTATTATTTGCTTCGATGTAATCTTTACGTGCAATTGTTTCATATGTGAGTGCAGCAGATAAATAATCTAGTGATAATTTATTTGCGGTAGAATTATTAGTTTTCAAAAAATCATAGAAAAACTCATAACTTTTAATCTCATTAGCAAAAGACTTTACATAATTTTCCTTTACTTTACTATATTTTATAGGTGCTTCAGTATTGTTAAATTGATTAAGCTGTGTTACAAATTTTGGTAAAAATGTTGCTGTAATTTTTGCCATGAGTATATTAGAAAAATTTTGATGATCCCATAACGCAATTTCATCTTGATATGTTGTTGTTAAATTAATAGATTTATCTACTGTTGCTGCCAAATACTTTGAATAATTTGATTCAAAATTTCTTGTCGCTTGAGAATCAAGAGGATCGTCTTTTACCATAGAAAATAAGCCCGGCATATTATTTATATGACGTATAAAATGGTTAAATAAAATACTATGATAATTGTTCTCTTGATCATGTATTAATTTTATTTTAGACTTCTTTTACCTCAAAGCAACAAGGTTTTTGTGCTTGTATTGTTTTTGGAGGATTTAACCCAAGAAAAATTAAAAACATATAAAATATAATTATTACCGCGATAAAAAATGAAATGAATTTCATTTATAAATTGTAATAATACAATTATTATAAATGTAATTTTATAATTTAAATGTTTTTTAAATATTGTATTCTATCTGATCTATTATCAATTTATTTGATTTTTGAGATAAATCATACTATTTATGAACCAATATTAACAAATTTTAATTAATTCAACGATTATGATTAGTACAAGATTATTACATATTTTTATAATTCTCATCTAATAACCTTTATCCATAATTATGATGTGTATTATTACAAGGTAAAAAGAATGTCTGATAATTTATTTGCAGGAGATGACTCGGACTATGTAGAAGCAAGAATTAACAATATCGGTTTTCTAGATACGATGGGACTGGAAGGTGCTATTGTTCTAAAATCCATAGATGGAATTGATTTTCCCATTGTTGCATTTTCTGGCGAAGTAGCACAGCATATAGCCCTATTTCAACAAGGAAAAAAAAACGATATCCCTACAATATATAATTTAGTTGAAGAAATTGCAGTAATGCATGATTTACTTTTATTGGAAGTACGGATATACCAAAGCGAATCCATTTTACGAGCTAACCTCTATTTTCAAAACAGGAAAAAAGAAATTCTGATATTAAGGAATTATCGAGCTTCCGATGCAATTGCGCTAGCTGCTTATTACGATGTCCCAATTAAATTAAGAAAGACCTTGCTAGAAAAAAAGGATAATGAATTGGGTGTGTTAAAAAAAATTTAGAAGTAGTCATACCTTCTGGATATCCATTTAAGAAACTATATAGATAAAAACATAAAATAGACCGATTTAACTTTTTATCATAACAATCATCATAATTTGAAAAATCATCAATTTTTATCTAATTTGTAAGAAGTATAATTTGAAAATAGTAACTTATTATAAACTAAAGAATATTTTATACATAGTAATATTTTGATTTAAGCAACCTTACGATATACACTGTATCACTGTATCTGATTTAAGAAAAGAATATGGACATAAAGAAAGTTGCACTTGATGGAATTTCATTTAATGTAGAATATGGCAAGGTATTTGGATTCCTTGGTCCAAATGGTGCAGGTAAGAGCACAGCAATAAAGATTCTTACTACACTATTAAATCCAACTTCTGGAACTGTCCATATCTTTGGAAAAGAAATAACAAATCATGGACTTGAAATTAGAAAGAAAATAGGTGTAGTATCTCAACATCCGAGTTCAGAAAATAATCTGAAAGTGGAAAAAGCGTTGGATCTGTATGGATTATTATGGGGAATTGAAGGAAACAAATGAGAAAGGATAAAGTAAATGAAATAATTGAATGCTTTTGATTTACAAGAAATTAGAAATACAAAAAATGATGAATTATCCATAGGACAAAAAAGAAGAGTACAGGTTGCAAGGGAATTTATTCATGATATGAAGTTGCTATTTTTGGATGAACCTACTGTTGGATTAGATCCTTCTGCAAGACGAATGCTTTTAGATTATATTAAAAGTCAAGTAAAATCTGGCTTAACGGTTTTTTTTACAACACATATAATGGAAGAGGCAGAATATTTGTGCGATGAAATAGCCATTATCAATAAAGGAAGAATAATTGCTTTTGATACTCCGAATGGTTTAAAACATAAATATAATGGAAAAAACATTATTGACTTAAAAGTAAAAGATATTGCTGCTCAAATCTATTCTACCACTAATAAATACAATTGCTTTTGATGAGCATGTTGAATTAGATGGTTATTATGGTTTTCAAATAAAATCTTTTAATTCTCAACAAATACTAACTCAAATAATTGGAAATCTTTTCAAAAAATAATATTAAAATAGAAAGTATTACTAATAAATTCACCTTCTTTAGAAGAAGTATTCCTCGATATAGTAAATGATGGAAAATAACAATATTTGTATATCAATGGAAAAAAATTATACTTTGACTTTTAACATAGATATAGCGGCGATAAAAAAAGCTATTGTTGAAAGTACCGAAATTATAATCAACTTCGGTATTTGTAAAAGTTTGTTATCTGAGAATATATTCCTGCCCGCGTAATATCAACTATATATGTTAGAGGATTGATAGTAAAAGGCTGTTTTTAGAGGTTCGGTATACACCTTGTGCAGGATAAAATGTGGAGCTTGCAAAAGCGAAAAATAAAAAAATACCATTACTTATTACAGTAAAACCTTCACTACTTTTTAATCTAGTAGACATTATTACTGTAAAAGATCCAAAAAATATGGCACCTACAATAATTGAGAAAATTGTATAAAGTATACTCCATAAGGTAGGATTTGCATTACCTAACATAGTTGGCAAGCCAACTACTAGGATTATGGCAGCACTAGCCAAACCCATAATCATTATCGTGACAAGATTGCTAATGATATATTGGAGTTTTGTAAAAGGCATTACAAGTAATTGTTGAAACATGCCATTTCTCTTATCATTCCAAATAATGCTTCCAGCTACTGTACTGCTATTCATAACATTAAAACCAATCATTCCTGCAGCTAAAAATGAAGGATATGAAACAAATATTTCACCTAATCGTACACCTTGATTTCCAATCAATCCCGAATATGCATATCCTGAAATAAATATATAGAAAACAGGAAATACAACTTGCCATATCAAAAAAACCTTATCAACTGAAGCTATGAGGTTTCTATAAGTTAACTTAAAAATTTCAATAATCAAGATATAATAAATTATTGTACTGTTATATTTATTATGTTCTTCATATTTAGGTATGTTTTTAATTCTATGAAATTTAATTTTAATACCATAATCATTAATGCCATCTGATAGAAACTTAAATTATATAATTCTCTAAAATATGAGTAACTTAAATTCTCATTTAAAGAATCAATATATTATATGTTGCGTTATCTTAAATAATATCATAATACCTTCAACTCTACAGATACATTATCAAACTTAATCATATTATATTATTTTCTATCATATTACAACAATAGATTTGTATTTATGAGAAATAAGAAATTTCAATTAAAACCTTCAATTCTATCACATAAAATAATTTATAACACTATCATAACTCACTTTTCAAAGAATATGCATATTTGATTCATTGTTAAATATATGATTATATGCAATGACTAGTGCTTTCATTTTCGGCAGCCTAATAAAATAGAAGGGTTGGCAGCAGATATTGATTTAAGACTAATGAATATTTTCTTCATAATAGCGTGATTTGTTTAAAATGCTATAATAATTCTGATACTTACTTTGTTTCTATGTCAGATAGCAGTATATACCTAAATATCAAAAGTCAACAATGATAACAATTTCATTTATATATATATTTTTTCTCAATGCTTTGTTGCATAATTATTTTAAAGTGTTTTTTGTTTACATTGTATTATTATTAATAGAAAGTAATACTCATATTGGATATTAATTGATAGCAACTATGCCTGATTTTAACTATTTTTCAATTCCAAAACAAAGCAATCTTTCAATTTTTTTTCTAAAGTTCGATATTATGAACATGATTTTTATCAGTAATAATATTAACATAATCTAGTTTTACAAAAAGGAACCTTTTTGCATTTTTATATATGATACATCGGAAAATACAATAAAGGATACCAAAATAGTTTACAAAAATATATTCTGTGGTAATTTTATTTTATTTTAAAAAAAATATTAGACAAATAATGATTATTTCTATTAACGCAAAAAAACAAGAAATCAATTATTTTATTTGTAATCTACGGTAAAATTGTGATGCATTTTATCTAACTTTTGTTTTGAATTTAAGGAAAATAGTTTTTTATTTATCTAAAGGCATACTAAACGAAAAGGTAGCACCTTTGCCATCTTTATTGTTTTCTGCCCATAGCCTTCCACCATGAACTTCAACAATGTTTTTTGAGATAAAAAGCCCAAGACCCATGCCCTGAAATGATTTTGTAATAAACTTTGTAAACAGTTTTGGAAATATATCATTATCTATACCTATACCTTCATCTTTTACGCTGACAATAACTATTTCTCTGCCATTTTCATCTTCATTTTCATTAGCAGTGGTTTTTCTTTGAATAATTATAGACACGGTTCCGTCATTAGGACTAAATTTGATGGCGTTATCAATCAAGTTTGAAATAACCCGACTTATCCCAATTTTATCGGCATAAATAATGAAATCGTTATCTAATATATATTCAAATTTTACTTTTTTCTGATTGATATTATTTCGGTAATTATTAATAACCTGAAGAATCTGTTCTTTTATTTCAAAATGTTCTCTATATGAATTTAAAGAATTGCTCTCAATTCTTGTTACATCTAATATATCTTCTGATAATTTTTTTAATCTTTGTGCATTTCTGCCTATAACTGTGATAAGATCCTTTTGTCTGCCATCTTTTAACTCTTTTCGGATTATCTCAGTTATACCAAGTATCGGTTGCACTGGTGTTCTTAGTTCATGTGCTGCTGTATTGATAAACTCTTTTTGCATCTTTTCCTGAATTATTAATTGTTGATACATTTCCGTTTGCTTCCAAAGACTATCAAATATTGCAGCATATGATGATACGGTCGGCGTACTATTTGAATAAGTTACAAACCCTGTTGCTTCAGCAAGTATTTTTTTTGAATCATCTTTTAATTCTACTACCAAGGAATATTTTCTATCAATAATTAAAATGGATACCTTTGATAATGGCTCGATGAATCTAAAAGTAAAATTTGAAGTAGTCAATTCAGCGGCCATATTTTCTACTTCCATATCTTTAGGAGTTAGAATTTTAATTGCTATCCAAGGTTTATTTTGACTTATTTCCATTAGTTTTTGTATAGATCCGGCACTTTTTTGTCTATGAAATGCATTTGAAGTCGAAGATATTATTAATATTTCATTATTGGCAGAGTTTAAAAGGTCAAGTATTTTATCTTGGATGTCAAGAGGATTATTAAAGGTTTCAATAACTTTTGGTATAATGCCCTCCTCAATTTCCATTATTCTTTGATCAAAAGATATTGCCTTTTTCCAAAATGTATCAAAGATGTATAGCTGCTGTTCTACAACTTCTTTCTCATTGCTATATGTGACAGGTGTTAAAAGCTGTGTTTCTCTCCAAGTTGTTGATCCTAAGAATTCAGAATCATTTACAGATATTGATCCTTTGAGATTATCAAGATGTCTAAATTCATCTACAATTGTTCTTAATTCTTTACAATAATGGATATTATCTTTTGTGATCTCTGTAACAAATCTTATTTTTGCACCTCTACTCCTTGCTTTTATATAGTTATCCTTGTAAAAATCATATTTTATAATCATGGCAGGTCCATTTTCATCTATAAAAACATCAATTCTTTCTTTAGCATGCTGAAGAAATTTTACTCCATACGATATTGCAATTCCTATATCATATATCATCTTGGTTCTTTGATTTGGAGTAATATCTTCAGATATTGTCAAATAATATAATATGACAAGTATTTCTATATAAGGATAATAATTGGTTAAAAACTAACTCTAATGAATTTATTGAAATTTATTTCTTTACAACAAAAAGAATAATTGATGAATTTTGTGTAATTTATTTATTTGTTTTAATATTTAAGCCAATAATAATCTGATTGAATCAATATTAAATTCTTGATATTTTGTATAAATATAAATGAAAAAGCATTTTAAAAGAAAGAGAAGATTATAAATATAATTATGGTTATAATCAAATAAATCCTTTATACCATCAATGAGTTTTTCTTATAAAAGGTTGCTATAGTATTAGGCAATATATTATCTATGCCTGCTATCAAAGTATAAACTTCAAAAGTTAATTACCTATTTTAGGATATATTAATAGATATGTGATATTTTCCATATCAATGCTTGCTAAAAATAATTATATTTGAGATGAAAACAACTAGCAATAGCAGTAGTAGTAGGATTTATAGTAACAAATTATGGCATGCCAATACAATAAATAAATTCATAACTATTCCTTTACTTCTAAAAAAATAATCCAATTTTTGGTAAAGGAGATCATATATGAAATATATTTACAGGTGGAAAAACTTTCAATGCTGCAGGAAATTCAATAAAAAAATGGTTTCATTAATACCACTAATACTGTAAAAATAAAACTAAAAACCGAATTAAATACTACGAATCCAAAAACATATCAATTAGTTAGATATATAAAATAGTAGATGTACTGCTCGTAAATGACGATACATTATCAACGGATTAATTCATCCCACTTTGTTTGATATAACAGATACATTACTCATCTATACCCATATATACATATTATCTTTATATGATGAAAGGAATATTGAATTGGTTAATAAATAAATAATATTTTCCTTTTTTTTAAAAAGTTGGATATATTCTATCATAGATGTAATTTTCAAAGAAATTGTCGGTATTTAGAAAATGTTTTTCAGTATTTTATATATAATAGTTACTTTTTTTTATAAATCCATTGTACCAAAGACGGCACGATTGAAATAACCATTAGAATTGCAGATATAAAAAAAATAAAATGCAACGAGTTCATAAATTTACTAATTACTATTGTGGTGGTATTCATTGTAGCAAATGACCCAGTAAAGATTCTTTGAGCTTCATTTAGTGGCATATAATTAACAAATATTAAGAATACAAGGCCGATACTAAATGCACTACCTGTCATTACTAACATAGTGCTAACACCTGCTGCTATCCCTCTTCTGTAAGAAGGAACAGAACTCATAATTGAAGCTCTATTAGGTGATGCAAATATGCCCATTCCAGCTCCAACTAAGACCAGTGGCAGTATAGATTCGTAAAAGGATGTCATAGCACTTATCCTTGTAAGAATTAGAAAACCAGCTGCTGATATGAGTAAACCCACCGGAGTAAATATTCTTAATTTGTATTTGTCATGTAACCATCCACTTATGGGTGCAGAAATAGCTAAGGATAAAGAAATAGGAATTAGAAAAATACCTGCGTGAAGTGGATTTAGCCCCATCGATGGTCCCTGAAGATAAAATGCCATAACTAATGTAAAGGCACCTCGTGCCAATGCATTAAGAAATATTGCTATTATGCCGCTAGTAAAATATTTAATTTTAAATAGGGAAAAATCAAACATGGGTTTGGACACTTTTTTTTCCACAAAATAAAATAGTGTTAAAAGAGCAACACTGCTTATAACAAATAATGAGATTCTAAATGAGTCGATAATTTGAAATGAACCAAAAGTTATAGCAATCAAAAGAAACAGTAATACCACCAAACAATGTTGCATTTCCAAGCCAATCTATTTTCTCTTTTCTAATCGCTCCTAATTCGTGTAATTTAGTATAAGACCAAACCGTTGCAAATAATCCTATTGGTATATTTATCCAAAAAATGGATCTCCATCCCAAATAAGATGTAAGAAAGCCTCCAAAGGCTAGTCCTATTACAGAACCTATGACTATAGATATTTGATTTAATCCTAATGCTTTTCCTCTTTCATTTTCTGGAAATACATCTGTAAGTATTGCAGCACTATTTGAAAAGAGAAATGCTGCACCTAGGGCTTGGATGATTCTAAATACTATTAACTGCTCTCCAGTGTAGGAAATGCTACATAAAGCAGATCCGACAGTAAACAGTACAAATCCAATATTATATAATTTGACTCTGCCAAACATATCTGCCAGCCTGCCAAAAGTTAAAAGTACAGAAGCAGTAACTACCCAATAGCCAATAGCTATCCATACAAGTGTTAAAAGAGATGTATGAAGCTCGGATGCTATTGTAGGTAATGCTATAATAACAATATTTCTATCAAGTGACGCCATTAACGTACCTATTGTGGTATTACTTAATGCGGTCCATTTGTATTCCAAGTTAAGTTAGTTGTTAAACTTATTATATTATAATAAATATTTTCAAGGACTCGATATAAAATGCAATGTAAGTTGATTTTTTATTTTTCAGACAACAAGTAATTTAAATCAATTTTGATTTAAAATATTGCATTTGTAATTTAGCATACTATATTATGTGAGGAAGTAGTAGTTATCAATTCTGAAGACAAAGAATATGGCACCGTGTTTTAAAATAAAGAGGAAAAAAGAAATAATACAAAGCCTACGATAATTTCAAAAGTTATTTCTTATTTATCCAAGTGCTGCAGAAGAAAAAGAGGAAGATGGACTTATCCTATAAATTGTGCCTGAAAGCGAAAGGACATAAAGGTAACCATCTTCAGGTCCTATTTTTATATCCGAAATTCCACCATCAAATCCGCTAGCAAATATAAAAGGTTTATAATCCTTTGGAGTATATGCGATATTGTTTTGTAGTTTGGTATCGTTCAGAGATAACCCTGTTCTATTGCCATTTAATTTAAAATCGTATATATTGCCATTGTTATAATCTCCTACAAACAAATCATTTTGATACTGTTTGCCAAGTTTTGTAGAATTAAAAAATTTTAATGCAGTGGGAGCTACTGTTTGAAACCAAATAAATGCAGGTTCTCTATATTTTCCTTTTCCTTCAAAATTCACCAAGCTATCAGATAGATGAAGATTAACTTTGCCGGCATTTTCATTTCCTATTTTACCCTTTGGAGACCATATACCCTTACTTGTGCCCATCCACTATTAAATCCTTTTTCGACAAGATTAATTTCATCTCCATAATTGGGACCATTTTCTGTATCCCACAATTTTCCAGTCACAGGATCAAAATCCATACCAAAACTATTGCGTATTCCATAAGCATAATACAAATTTAGAGAAGATGTATTACCCAATGGCGCATTTTGAACTACTTTACCATCTTGTGTAACTCTAAGTATACCACTAGTATTATCAACAGGAGGTCCATCAACTACATTTTGAGATTGGGTTCGATGAGATCTAAGGTCGCCAATAACAACATACACATTTTTATCAGGGCCAACAAGAACCTTGCCACCATCATGGTTAGGACCCGGAATTGCGGGAAGTTTAAGTAAAAGTTTTGGATTTATTAAATGATTATTTATTAATTCGTATCTATAGAGAACGTTAGCAGTTGGATTTATCCCCTCAGTTGCATCATCGCCAGTTTTTCCTCCACCAGATTCTGTGTAATACAGGAAAACATATGTAGGACCATTTTTATGTTTTGCACATCTATTCCAAGCAGACCTCTTTCACTTTCTGTAGCAACAGGAATTTGAAGAAGGGGCTGCGGTAACACATTACCATTAATAATTCTATTTACAATACCATCTTCCTTCTCAACAACCAAAATATCTTTTGGTCCTAAGGAAAGCCATACTAGTGGGAGATTTTCAAGCCTTGGGCTAATACATCTATTTTTAAATTTTTATTTTTTATCACCGGTTGAGAAAAAACGACTAAAACCGGGCAAATTCCAATTATGATTGCTATTACCAAAACAACGGCCTAATAAATAGTGAATAGATTTAGTCATGTAAATTAATAACATATATAGTTAAATCAATATATCTTTTTTTATAAATTATAAAGTCTTAATTTATTAAGAAATAGACAAACAATGATTTCCTAATTTATCCAGCAGATTCTTGATCATAATAATGTAGTATTTACATTAAGATGTAGAATACCATAATAAGACTAGATAAAGAATTTACTAATACCGATTCAGGACTAACAAAAGCGATAATTGTACAAAATTAGGATGATAAAAAAAGTAATCATTTGGCTATGATAAAACTATCATGATTTGCTTTTTCTAGTTCTTATCTTTATTTTTTTAATTTGAAAAGAAAAATTTTTAATATTATAATCCTTTGTCGAATAACCTCTTTTTCGTTATTGTTGAAATAAAATTAGCCTAAGATTAAGAGCCTATCCCAAAATTCGATAGGATTATAGCTCTTTTCCACTTTTGATAAACTGTGACCTTATCCAAAGAATAGAAAGGATAAAGAAGGAGAAAAATAAACATCCTACCATACTCAAGATTCCTGATGAATTATGGAATGAGATTAAAAGTATTTTTCCAAAGGAGAAACCACTCAAGACAGTTGGTCGGACAATTGTTCCATACAGAAAAGCGCTAGATGGAATTCTCTACATTTTAAGAACTGGATGCCAATGGAAGATGCTACCCGAGTATCGGTTCTGGCTCTACCTGTGACCGTCGATTCCAGGAATGGAATAATCTTGACATCTTCAAAAAAAGATATGGATAAAACTATTGAAAGTCTATGATGACCTTATCGGTATTAACTGGACCTGGTAATCCATCATCGATAGTATATCTATAAAGTCGCCTTTAGGGGGGCGATGACTGCTGGACATAATCCTACCGACAGGAGCAAACGAGGCACAAAAAGACATATTTTAACAGATAAAAAAGGAATTCCTCTATCTATAATTATTTCTTCAGCCAGTACACATGACATCAAACTGGTAACAAGTGTGGTTGATAATGCAGTTATCCATAAACGACCACCACCATCATATAAAACTAAAACAAAAGGAAGAGGAAAACAAGAAAACTTCAACATCTATGTTTAGATAAAGCATACAATTCCGAACCTGATGATAATACACTAATCAAACGAGGATATGTACTGCATATTCCTCCAAAGAGAAAAAGATGTGAAAAAGAAGAACAAGAATCCAAGATTACAGTACAACATGGTTCAAATCGGAAAAAAGATTCTGCAAAAAGATGGGTTGTAGAAGAACAAATTCATGGCACAACAGATTTAGGAAACTATTCACCAGGTATGAGAAGAAGGTAGAGAATTATCTTGGATTGGTACAGTTATCCTGTTGTATGATCATCTATAGAAAGATAATTTTGGGATAGGCTCTAAATATCCTCCAAAATTCAATTATAAAAATAATATATTAATAGTAATATATCAATATAATTTATTTATTATTTTTAAAAATAGTAATATTTTATATTCTAATAGAATTATTAATAAAATTTAAAGTTAACAAATAAATTTTTTTTTACTATTTATATTAATCATTATGAATAATAATATGTAATGATAAAGATTAAGGAAGAAGAGGACGAGGGAAAAGAAAATAAAAAAACGTCATCTTTGGAGAAGATACATGTTACTTTAGAGAACAATGAAGAAAAGATTTTCGATAATTATCCGATCGTAATAAAATCAAAGTATATAAAACATTCAACTTATAAAATTCAAAAGTCAACCAAGTCAAAAACCCATCAAATAGAAAAGGGGGGAATTATGGATAAGGTTATAGGAAAAGCAAAAGACGTCAAAGATAAAGTTATAGATACTGCAAAAGATGCGACGGAAAAAACAAAAGATACAGTAAATCAAACAGCATCACTTAATCAAGAAGAAATTCATGGGGAAAATAGTTCAGATACAGAAATAGGAAGGATGGATGACCCCTTGATATCTAGGAAATGAATGTGTAAATTAAAAAATTTTCATCTACTTTTATGCATGGGTTTTGGATGCATTTTTAAATATCTTTGTATCGTCCATAGCCTTATTGTTTTATGTTACTTTGCAATTTGTTATTGGGACTTGTTGGTAATTACAATGATGATAGGCAACCGAATATCTCAGAAGGGATTTCTTACGCACGTTTCTATAAATCAAGATAGTTTATAAGCTTCAAAAATAGATTCTTCATGATTTTCCCATAAAATATGCTTTCTTGCAAATTCAAAAGTCTTTAATCTTTTAGAAAATACCTCTTCTGGTTTGGCTTTAAAATATTCTAATTGATGAATCATTTCATCATAATCTTCAAAACCAACAACATTATCTTTTAATTCATCAAATATGGGTTTTATCGAATTCGTAGACAAAATTAAAAGACCTGCATGAGCATATTCATAGGCTTTATTAGGACTAATAAAATAATGAAAAGGATGTTTTTTAAATGGAATCAAACCAACCGAGATATTTAACATTTCTGAAATCATTTCTTTTCTATCAAGAAATCCATGGTATATTATATTCTTTGAGTAATCAGATTTCCAGCCAATTATATTTAATATTCCAATATCATATTTTTCAAATAATGGGATAAATCCATCTATGTTTTTAACGGGAGTCTGAGACCCCCTATATGGAGTTACACCGGCATAAACTGAAGAAAAATATGTATGTTTTTTTGGTATCTGGATATCTTCAAATTCACTTTTCATTGGAAAATTCGGCAATATAAAAATTTTTTTTCCATGTGGGATAGATTCAACAGCTATTGATTTTGATGGCACCAATGTAGGGATTATTGACACAATATCTAATTCCCATTTTATCCACTTTTTTGTCGAATATTTTTTAAATACCTCATCCAACTTTGATTTAACAATTACTTTTGGATTGCGGAAACTAGCAGAAATATCAGATTTATTAGAAACATTTTCTAATGGAGTTTCAAGATATTTTGACCAATATTCATGATTATCATATATGAATGGATATTTTCCAACCTCTTGAACTAATCTTGCCGACAGTATATTATGCGCATGTATTATATCAGGTCTAATTTCATCTAGAATTTTATTGATTTGGTTTTTAATCTTATACCATTCATATGGAATTTGATATCTTGTTCTGGCATTCCAATTTAAATGGAATATTTTATTAAAAATTTTACGATTATAGATAAACGATGGTTTTAAACCAGCAAAATATACTTGATTTCCTTTATTTTTTAAACTAATTGCAGATTTCTCAACCCTCCAATCAGGTAGTGGATCATCTGAAACATGCAGGATTTTTAAAACCAAATGCTATTTGTCTAATAATAAATTTATTTAAATGTTGATCAATGCTTTGCTGATATTAATTTTTCTATACAGTGCAAGAATAATTCAAACATTTTTGTAGCAGATAATGTTTATGGTGAATCCCTTAATCTGCGGTGAAATACTTTTGCATAAGAATATTCCGAATATATGAGATGAAATCATTAAAAAGATAAATTAAAATAAGAATTGTAGTTGTATTTTTACCCTTTACTTCTTATTGTTGGTCATATCATAAGCATTTTAGATCGATAAAATAGGAAAATAAAATCAATATAGGAAAGAAATTTCCATTTATCTGTATCATTAATAGAGTTTTAGCAAAATAACAAATTGGACATATTTAGAATTTCTAGGTCAAAGAAAAAATAAAATGTTTTCATTAATAACGGGGTCCTAAAATACATCCGAGTGGAATTTTCCATAGAATAATATTTACTTTTTCCAAAATGTTTGGAATTAGTTTTAATTTTGTTTGAACATCCTGTTCGAATACTCTGATAATTTCTTCAAAGCCTCAATTCTTTCCTCTCTTTGTAATTCTGCACCTTCAATTGCAGAAGATAGATAGCTAATGGATTTATCATATGTCTTACGAGCAACGGAAATAACGCACACGATCTTTGCCACCGTGTGCAAAATTGAATTTTACAGGATCTTGCCATGATGCTTTTGTTCCAAATATTATTTCGCCTATAAGAGAAAGTGTGCTCTTTACATTTGCTGGTCCATTCGGCAATTGAAATTAGATCCTCATAATTTTGAGGTTGGATATCATAAGTTTTCCTAAATATTTTCCAATCAAGTCTAAAAGGCATTTCATAATGTTCGACATTGTTCAAGTATTCACGACCTTTCTTTTTTTATTACCGAATTCATATCTATCACCTGTAGTATTATCCATTACCGATGGTTCTGCATATGTTAGCGAACCTCTCGTAACAAATAGTTCCACATATTCAGATTGAATCTTTTTGTTCTGAAATATCTCAGATATTTTATTCTTCAAATCTTCAAATGATGAATAATATTGTAGAACAAGTAGATCTCGCTTGGCTATATTCCATATCTCTTCCATTACCATAAATTCTGGCGATGCGGTTGGAAGATATAGCGGTATCAGAGTATCTTTGTTTTCTTCAAAATATCGGATTACCTTCTTTGACTTGTAGGATTGTGATGCCTTGTCCATAAACAGATAGCATTTTGGGAATTTAGCATGTATAATCTTTAAATAATCAAGGAATGTATCACCATCGAATATATTATACTGCCTGAATAGTTGCTTCTTTTTCTTCTTTCCTTCTATGCTTACGGCTCCAAAAACACATGAACGTTGGTGCGAGCCGGTTACTCTGACTATGGGTCTTTTATTCTCCATCAATCCAAACCCATCTTACAAGAGAATCATAAAGAAAAATGATCCATCAAGTGATACTATGGTAAAGCCTTTTTTCTCTTCATCTTGTTGTTGTTTTTGATGCGCTTATCCACAAGTTTCTGTTCTGTAGTCTTTTTTTTGAAATCCTCTTTTTCCTCTAGAGATGCGATAGTATTAACATGTACCTTTCTTGGTACTTTCTGTTTAAATCCCCATTTACGAAGGATTACGGTATATATGAATATAATGATATTTTATTCCACTTTTCTTTATGATTAATTCTTCCACCTGTTTTGTGGTCCTCCATCCTTGATTGTTGCTTTCTTTTAGTTCTTTCTTAATCTGGTACACAATCTCTTCTGATAGTTTGGATGGTCTACCACTTTTAGGTCTGGTTTTTAATCCTTCTATACCTTCTTTATCATATCTTTTTAGCCAATCTGAAGCCCAAGCTTTACTGCGATGAAGGTCTCTGGCTACCTGAGCAGCAGATACCTTGCCTTGATAAATTACGTTGAGAACAAGGAGCAT